>DATMSC010000282.1:0-2489 GCA_035565595.1 Longimicrobiales bacterium
CGGCCAGATTGATCAATTCCTCCGGGTCGCCAACCCTGATCTCGGGAAAGGAGGAGACGCCGGCCGAGATCGTGAGGTGGATCCTCTTCCCGGAATCGACCTCGAACTCGTGGCGTTCGACCCGCTCCCGCACGCGCTCGAGGAATATGGTGGCCTCGGCGAGCCCCGTGTTCGGCAGGAGCACGGCGAACTCCTCGCCGCCGTACCGTCCGATCCGATCGATTTCCCGGGCAGTGGAGCGCAATATGCCCGCGACTTCCTTCAGGACGCGATCGCCGGTCTGGTGACCGTATGTGTCGTTTACCTTTTTGAAGTGGTCGAGGTCCAGCATGGCCACGGCGAGCGGGCGCCACGTACGGCGAGCCCGCTCGAACTCCTCGCGCACGAGCTGCCGGATGTGCCGGTGGTTGTACAGGCCGGTGAGGCCATCGCTTATGCTGAGCCGTTCGAGCTCCCGGTTCTTTTCCTCGAGCTCCCGCTGGAGTCTCCTGATCCGCAACATCGAGCGGACCCGGGCCTCGAGCTCCGGAAAGTTGATCGGCTTGGTGAGATAGTCGTCGGCCCCGGCCTCGAAGCCGGCCACCTTGTCGCTCGTGGCGGAGCGCGCGGTCACGAGGATCACGGGCACGAACGGAAGCGAGTCGTCTCCCTTGATGCTGCGAGCGACTTCGTATCCGTCGATGTCGGGGAGCATGACGTCGAGCAGGACCAGATCTGGCGGATCCCTGCGCACGTAGTCGAGTGCCTCGCTGCCGGTCTGGGCGACCGTGACGTCGTAGCCGCGGGAACGCAGTCGCAGCGCAATCACCGTGGCGTTGTCCGGATTGTCATCGACGACGAGAATCCGGACTCTCTCCTCCGCAACGCCGCGGGCGTCCGGGTCGCCTTCCATCGCCACCTCGCAGGATCGAGTTGCCTACACGCACGAGACCACTGCCGGCTCAAGGTTTGCACGACCGGTGCCATGGGCCGGCAGGGACCGGCGCGGGGGCGGGGAGTTGACGCCGCGAAACCGAGAAATGTATTCTTTGCCGGCGCGCCGCCGCAAGCGTCATCGCACACTGCCGCAGCCGCGGCTCCGCATTCTCCTCTCCTCCAGGGGCTGCTCATGGAGTACGACGAATCGCCACGCATCTTCAATGTTCTCACGGGGTTCGCGCTGGGAGTGGTGGTCGGCGCGGGTATCGCGCTGCTCCTGGCGCCGGAATCGGGGAAGCGCACGCGGAAGCGCGTGCTCCGGATCGCTTCGGACGCGCGGTCCACTGCGGGCCATCGGCTGGAGGATCTGAGCGACGAAGCACGCGCCCTCGTGAAGTCCGGGCGGAAGCGCCTGGGCATCTGAGCGGGCTCGGGGTGGAAGGAAGCGGCTTCCGCGCTCCTGAACCCGCCGCGCATCATTTTTTCCGCGTAGGCGTCGCGGCTCGGGGCGCAAGGGGAGAGGCGACGTCACCACCTCGCTCGCGGCATCCGGGGTTCTCCGTGATCCGGGCTGGGGTCGGGCGCGCAGGCGGGTGCAATACTCCCGGAGCCGGGAGAGGCACCGTCGTCGCCGGTATCGAACGACATTGACCCTGATCTTCACATTCGACACCACGCATCACGCGCTCTGGGCGGAGGAGATCGCAAGAGCGGGGCGGCTTGCCGTTCAGGTAGTGCCTGCGCCCAGGGAGGCCCGGGCGAAGTGTGATCTGGCGTTGGAAGTGCTTTCTGAAGACGCTGATCGGCTGTCCGCCGCGCTCGCCGCCCACGGCATCCCGTTCCGCATCTTTTCCTGATCGCCCCGCAACCGGGCACACCACCCCCGGGACCCTCACCGCACACCTCGTCGAGTGATCGGGCGGGAATCTGAAGTCCCGGCACGTTGGCGACGGCGAGCCGGACCAGGACGACGCCCCGCGCGAACAGCACAGCGGCGTCGAGGGGCTCCGCTATTCCTGCAGCGGGAAGTCGGGCTGTACGGTGATCTCGGGATTCAGGGAGTCTATGACCATGGAGTCGGGGGCTCCACCGTCGACGCCGGGCAGCGCCTCGGGAAATCCTTCGAACAGCCCCCGCAAAGGCGCGCCGCGCAGTCCGCCCGGGCCATGCAGATCGCACACCTCCGAGGGCACGGTGCCTGGAGCGAACTTTTCGACGTACACGTGCGAGGGTGGGCACCACTCGTTGGCGAGCATACCCGTTTCGCTGTCCACCCGATGGTACCGAATCGCCTCCGGAAGGACCCAAGGATCCGGCACATCGAGGAGCGCCGGCTCGCCGAAGTAGACGTAGCGCATGAACTCGCCCCAGACAGGGGCGGCAAAGCCGCCGCCCGTCGCGGTCGATGTGATCTGGGTGGGCCGATCGAAGCCGAACCAGACCGCGGCGAGGAGGTCGGGCGTGAAACCGACGAACCAGACGTCGGTTGCGTCGCTCGTGGTGCCCGTCTTCCCGGCGGCCGGGACCTGAGCGGGGAGCTCGCCGGCGCCGATGTTCCGGACATTGCGGCC
>DATMSC010000283.1:0-6085 GCA_035565595.1 Longimicrobiales bacterium
CGGATGGCCACGCCCGACGCGCTCGCAGCGTGAGATCCGCTGGCTGGGGGCACCGTTCCGGTGCCTGCTCGCCGGTCACGAAACATCGGGGGCCGGGGTGTCCGAATGGCCGAGGACGAGCGCCTCATCTATCATGCCGGCAAGCAGATCCGGAAGGTCCGCTTCGTCCAGGTCATAACCCTGCTGACGGCTGCGGCCGGCATCTGGGGCGGCATCGACGCCTTCCGGCACTACGGCCTGCACCCAACAGAAGGCGGCGTTCTCGCTCCAATCCACGTGCGGCTACTCCTGGGTGGATCGCTCTTCGCCCTTGGCGTGGCGTGCATCCCCGGCATCTGGATTTTCGGTCGGTGCTACGTACGGTCGATCGTGGCTGCCAGGTATCCGCGGCGGCTCCGCTTCGAGGTGGCCGGGATGCTCCGGTCCGGGCGGATCGAAGTCGAGGTGGCCGATATCGTCGATTCCGAATACCGTCCCGGCGCGTTCGACGGCGGCAAGATGCCGGTGAACGCGCCCTGGATGCGCATTCGTGTCCGGAACCGGAAAGTGCCGCTCATCGTGGATCTTCAGGGGGAGATCCGGGATCCGCGGGCTTTCGAATCGCTCATCAGGGAGTGGGTCGGCGGGCGATGACCAGTGCCCAATATGTGTTCGCGGACGGTGACGTCACGCAGCTCGTCTTCAACGGCGACCTCACCGTTCCGTTCCCCACGCCAACCGCAGTGACTCCGTACGTCGGGGCGGGCATCAACACAAGCCGCAGGACTTTCGAAGTCGGCGACCAGATTCGTTCGAACACCAGGGCGGGTCGCAACCTCCTGGGCGGCTTGCGGTTCGGCCTGGGCACCATGACGGCGTTCGCCTGGGCGCAGTACAGTACCACCGCCGGCGGCTACATCACGACCTCGTTCGGACTGCTCCGGGGCCGCTGATCCTGTCGGCCAGTGGCGGAAGGAGCTCCCCGCCCGCGAGAGCCGTGGGCGGGGCGTCCCGGTTTTGTGTTGCCGCTCCAGGAATACCCGAAGTGCGCGCACGACGATGTGGGAGCCGTCCGCATTTGCGGAGCTGGCCCATACCGTCTCAGCACGGTCCCGAGCGCTTCCCCTTACCGGGCAACACGATATCCAGGTAGTCCACGACGCCGGGTCGCGGCGTGACGGCGTCCGGGTGCGTGTAGATCGTGTCGTCGCCCTTTTTCACGGAGACGCGCACGTTGCCCTGCGCCTGGGTACGCGGCACGGTGCCGGGCGGCTCTTCTGGCTTCCCCGGCGTGGGTTCCTGGGGTTTGCTTTGACCGGGCTGCTCGGGTCGTCCGGGCTCCGGCTTTTCCGGTGGAGCGGCGGCCTCCGTCCGTGTACCCAGGGCGGCCGTCGCTTCCCGGACGGCCGCCACGTTCAGCCGCGCCAGCTCGGGCGTCTCACGCTGGGTGAGCACCGGTGCCACTTCCCGCTCGGGCACGCCTTCCGGGCGCATGTCGCGGCGGATGATGACCTTGTAGTAGCCGTCTTCTTCGACCTTCCCCTCGGCGCCGGGAATCGCGCGGCCGTCGTCCATGTGCAGCGTGACGACGTGGCCGCGTGCGGGCGAGCCGTCGGCGCAGAGCACGAAGCCGTGCAGAATCCAGGCGTCCTTCATCGGCTCCGGCCATTCGCGGCATGCCCGCGCGCGCCGGTTGTCCAGCACGGCGCTGCGCGTACGCAGATGGCTGAGCCGCTGGCGCAGCGCGGCCGTTCCGGGCGACTGCGCCTGACCTCTCCGCTCGCGCCTCGCGAGCTCACGTTCGAGAACGCGGAGCTTGCCGGACTGGGCTGTATGCAGCGCGGCCAGCGCGGCAACGCGTTCCTGTTCCGCGGCTGCTCGACCCCGATCCAGCTCTTTCTGGATCTGTTCCGGGGTGAGCGTGCCGGCGTCGCGCGCCTGCTGTGACTTCTTCCTGGATTCACTAGGCATGATGGCCCCCGATCATTCGTTGAACCTGGAGCATGGCAGTGAGTTCGGTACGAGGACGTCGATCAGTGAGACGTTGTCCCGACTTATGCGGCGTCCGCCCGACCCCGCGATGATCCAGAAACAGTGGGTACCCTGATTGCCGGATGTGGTGTTCACCAGGGCGGCCCCGCTCAACAGCGAGAAGAAGCTTCGAAGCAGCGTCTCCTGGAACCGGTTGTCCGCCACCCGGACCGTCACCCCGGCCAGCGCAATGGTATCGATGAGCACGATGTCGTCCAGCAGCGCGCACTCGCTCCGGTTGTCGGCAAACGACAGATCGTCCAGCGTTATGGCCGCAACGGAGCTGAGCGCCAACTCGACGCCGGCTCCGAGCACGTCCAGGAGGATCTGGTTGCCGTGAATCAGCGTGGATCCATCCGGCAGGAAGTTGCGGAACAACGCGATGGACTGGGTCGTCCGGTTGGTCATTCTTTCGGACGGATTGGAGCCGAACGCCGCGTAGCTGCTGAAGCCGCCGAGGTCGCCGCCCAGTGCGAGTAGCTCGACGGGCAAGCCCAGATTGAGCACGAGCACGGTCGAGGCCAGGAGGCCGGTGCCACGCATGTCGACTCCGAGCGAAGTGAGGCGGTTGTCCTGGATGCTGACGGCACCCATTGCCCGTAGCGCCAGTGCCTGGCCCAGCGGCGCGACCACAGTGTTGTCGTGAATGACCGCTGCGGGCACTCCGCGGACACCGGGGACCGTGGCCAGCCGGCTGTCCTGCCCGGGATCGAATGTCGGGGCCACCGCATTGGGGAGGACGATCCCACCGCGAACGCCAGGACGAGCGGCAGATGCGCTTTCCGCGGTCTTTGCGCCGTTGTACAGGATGCGGTTGCGTGAAATCTCGACGGCTTCCGCAGCGAGGGCGAAGACGCCGCACACCGGGTCGAGGTGGTTGGCGCCGTTCTCCTCGATGCGGTTGTCCCGGATGACCAGGTCTTCGACATCGGCGAGGATGACGCCGCCGTAGGCGACGCGGCTGGCCACGGCCTCGGTGCTGGGTACGAGATCACGGCGCAGGCAATGGCGGATCTCGTTCCGCTCCAGCGTCAGGCCGAGCACCGAGATCTGGCCCTCCGCCTCGTCGTCGAAGAAGCCGATCACGCTCACGCCGGAAAGACCCATCTCCATGATACGGTTGTCCGTGATGCGGATGTCGCGGAGCGGGTATCCGGGGACCCGGCGAGGCCCGTCGCCGCCGTCAGGCGGGAATGTCACAATGATCACGGTCCCGGGTGCGCACGGATTGCACGGGTCGGACGCGTCGTAGAACACCCAGCTGCTGGCCCCGATCACGCTGCCGTCCGCATTGATCTCGAGGACATCGCCGAGGGTGATGCCGTGGCCGATCCCGTTCCGGATGAGGTTGCCGGTGACCCGGACTCGCTCGGAAGCGCCGCGGATCCAGAGCCCGCCGAGCCCGTTGGCGGCCTGACCGCCGTCAGCGCGGCGAACCACGATCTCATTGTCGACGACGTCGACGTCCTCGCCGGCGATCGTTACCGCAGGCCATTCGCCGGACGAATCGGACATCCGGACGCGGCATCCCTGGATTCGGATCTGGCTGCCACCGCGCACCTCGATGGCGCTCGCGGTCGATGCGGAGACGCGAAGGTCACGCAGCTCAATGCGCTCGAGGGGCGACTCGCCGCGTTCCTCACCGGTCTCGGGGTTCCAGCCGCTTTCTGCGACGAGCACGCCGACCGAGCCGGATCCGGCCTGGACTCGCATGCCGGCGATGCGGATGTGCGTGGAGTCGCGCACCTCGATGACCGGCTGGCCGGCGAAGTCGCCCTCGAGAGGGCCGAGATGCGTGCGCCACCCGCAGCCACGGATGGTGATCCCGTGCCGACCGATGATGCGTACCGGGTCCCTGTAGCGCCCCGGGCGCACACACACCTCGCCGCCGGATGGCGGGAGCGCATCGATCGCGGCCTGGATCGTGTCATAGTCGCCGTGGCTGACGTGCCCATCACCGACGGTGACCGTGCAGCACCCGCGGAGTCGCGTCAGCGGGGTGAACTTCGGTCGGCAGTCGTGCACGTCGGCGACCCACCCGCCGGTTCCGTCCTGGTGCCAGGAAAGGATGGCGAGGGGGGCGACGTAGCGGTGGATGCCGTGCGGCGCACGGCCGACTTCCAGCTCCCAGGGCGAAACCCGGTCCGGCGTGCGCGGGCGCGCGGCGATGATCCAGAAGTCGCCGGGGCGCAGGTCGCTGCCGTCGAACGTGACCGTGAGGCCGGTCGTCCCGAGCGGGACATCCGCACCGACGGGGATCGCCAGTGGTGACGTCGTGTCCGGGCCGCGGTCCCACACCCGCATGAAGAGATACGGCTGCTGGGGCGATTCCGTGCCGAAACGCGTCTGGAGCAGGTCATTGGGATCGTCGCCCCAGTCGTTCCATTCCTCGCCGAAGCCGGCGGGGACCGGGTCGGCGAGGGTGATCTCCGGACCGTCGGGGCCGTCGGGGTCGTAGGACCCGGCCACGCGGGCGAGGAGTCCGGGCTCGATCTCTTCGGCGAGCTTCTCGCCGTTGTGCAGGACGGCCGACCACGGAATCAGCTCGACGACCTGGCCGGCGAGAGGCCAGTGCGCCTGGTCCCGGGGCTCGGTGTCCATGATGACGCGGGTGCGGTCCGCGGACAGGCGGACGCGATAGAGCGGTGCCCCGTTGTCGAAGCCCCAGGTGAAATGTCCCGAGTCCTGGAGGCGAACGCGGATCGCCTGGTTCTCGGCACCGAGATAGCCACCGGCCGCGGACGGGCTGCACAGATCGTCCGGGTCGCCTCCGGGCTCGAAGCCGACGGTCAGCCTGGCGTCGGGCGTGAGGCGGTTGTCGGGGGAAAGGGTGCCCATCCCCGACGCTGCCCACCCGGCGACGAGGCCGGCCCAGGCGTCGTGGCACTCGCTGTGCTCGACGCCTTCGGCCACGCGCACGCGGGCCATGGTCCTGATGCGCGTGGTCGTGTCGGGCCCACCCAGCCCGACCTCGAACAGCTCCTCGTCCTCCACCGCCGAGACGACCTGCTCCCACGCCTCGACATAGACGAGGTCGGTGCGCGCGCCGTCAGGGACTGCCACGCCGGGATTGCGAAGCCAGTCGCTCTGTCGGCGGAACGTCTCCGCTTCCGCGCGCTCGAGGCGCAGCCCGCCGAGGTAGAGCGTCCCCGCGCCGATATCGAAGTCTACACGCCCGTCCGCGACCCGCGCGTTGCTCACGCGGAAGCCGTCGTCAGCGGACCCGGTCGGCCCGATGATGTCGACCCGCTGACGCCGCCGCTCCTCGGCGAGGATCGCCTGCGAGTCGTTCAGGTCGTCATCCGTGGGGATCCGGCCCTGTTGCCAGCCCACGCCTGCGTAGCGCTTCGCCGGGTAGAAAGCCGCGCGTGAACGATCGTCCGTTGCCATTCTCGTGGCTCCTCAGGTTAGGCCAGTTGCCTTCGTCAGCGGTACAAACGGCATAGGGCTAGGGCTAAGGCTAGGGCTAGGGCTAATGGGCTGGCCTCGCGGCATGATGGCCCGTCCATCGCGCGGCCGGGTTCGGCTATTCCCGGCACGGCGAACTCGGTCCGTATCGAGATTTCGGGCGAGTGCAAGGGTGTCCTCCGCGCCGGAAGGCATATTCCGGCGACGAACCACTAGCCCCAGCCCCAGCCTTAGCCCTCGCCCCATGCCGTCCCTCACGTTTCCCTCACAAGCACGGGCAGCCTCCCGAACGGCGTGTACTCCTCGAGCTTGGCGCGCAGCCCGTCGAATCGGATCGATTCCAGGAGCGAGCTGTACGCGCCGATCTCGGAACCGTTCTCCGCGCCACGGCGGAGCTCGGGCGGGGCCGTCGCGCTGAGCTGGGCGTATCCCCAGTCGCCGAAGCGCCGGGAGGTGAAGAGGTGCCGCCGGTCCTGGAGGACGTGGGACTCATACGGCCGGGGGAGTCGGCTTCCGGCCGGCGCTGCGCCGAAGCGGAAACAGCCGGCCTGTACGTCCAGGACGAATGCCGGTCGGGTCAGCAATGCTTCGGTCGCCCAGAGACGGCGGCAGCGCATCCCGCCGAGTAGCGTCACGCGCTCGAGCGTGACCTCGGCCGCCTCCAGAT
>DATMSC010000284.1:0-3915 GCA_035565595.1 Longimicrobiales bacterium
AACGTACCGGCGAATGAGGCGCCGTTCGGCGCGAAGACCTTCCAGCCGTCCAATCTTGCCGGCCCGGCCGCCAGCACCGATTCCAGTACACCCAGTTCTTTGAGGATGAGCGCGGCGGGCGGGCTCAGGCAGTCACCGCACGGCTTGGATCGCGGGAAATGCTTGCGGTCGAGGAGCAGGACGCGAATCCCGTTGCGCGCGAGGAAGGCCGCCGATGCCGCTCCCGCCGGTCCACCCCCGACGACCACGACATCGGCCTGCCACCGGATCATGCGCGCGTCTCCCCCTCTCGGGACGCTGCGCGTTCGGCGCGCAATACCAGTCGCTGGAACGGGTGACGGAACACCTTCGCACCAGTGATCCCGGCTGCGACGGCGAGGTCGTGCAGCTCACGCGGCGAGAAGGCGCGGAGCACGGAGAGCGGACCGTCGTGGCGTGTGATCTCGTTGTTGCGCCAGACAGTGGCGGCGAGGAGGCGGGCGCCGAGATAGTTCGGCCACGACCGTTCCAGCTCGCTGACCACGATGGCGCGCGCGACGCGGAACAGCTCTCTCAGCGCGCGGGCCTGATCATCGCCTTCGAAATGGTGCAGCGTCAGGGTGAGCAGCGCGATGTCGAAAGCGTTGTCAGCGTGGTCGAGCTCCAGGGCGTTGCCCGGGGCCACGCTGATGTCCGGGTCTCCGGCGCAGCGCTCGCGCGCAATGGCGAGCGTCTGGACGTGTACGTCGCACGCCACGATGTGCACCAGTCGCCGGTTGCGCCGAGCCCACCGCGCGATCGTGCGTGGGATCTCGCCGTTCCCGGTACCGACGTCGAGGATCGTGACGGGTTCGGGACTGTCGGGCCAGAGCGCGGCCAGGTGGTGGAGGAGTGCCCGGCGACCGCCCAGCCAGGAATTCACGGCGGCGATATGACCGAGGCTGGCGCGAAGCACAGGCTCGGGGAGAACTGGCGAGTCCATGCGCTCGGTCGCGCCCGTTACCCTCGCCGGCCGCATCACGGCTCACACCCTGGCGGCGCCGGCACGCCTGGTATCGCCTGGAGCGCTCGTCATCCCGATTGGCCTTGCTCTGCGGGCTCGACGTGTGCGATGACGTCGCGGGCGCCGACCGCGCGCGCGATCCGCCGCTCGACCTCGTCCGCCACCTCGTGCGCGGTGTGCACGTCCATGCCGCCGTCAACGGTGATCGTCAGCTCGACGAAGACGTCGCCCTCGCGGCCGCGCGAACGAATGTCCACGCACTGGATGACGCCCGGCACTTCGCGGGCGAGGCGCGAAATCTCGGTGGGCGGCGCGGCACGCTCGTCCACGAGGACCGGTACCGTGTGGCCGAGGATGCGCCACCCTGCGCGGGCGATCACGGCCGCGACAATAATGGTCGCGACGGCATCGGCGCGCGGGAAACCGAGGGCCACGAAGCCTAGCCCGACGAGCACCGCGATCGAGGAGTAGACGTCCGAGCTGGTGTGCGCAGCGTCGGCGACGAGCAGCTCGCTTCGGAGCGCACGGCCCTGCCGACGTTCGTACCGCGCGATCACCCAGCTCACCACCGCGGATCCGGCCATGACGACCATGACCATCGGAGTCGCGCTCGGCTCCGCCACGTCCGTGATGAGGCGGGTGATCGCACGTTCCAGGAGCTCGAAAACCGTGATGGAGAGGAAGGCGACGACGGCCAGCGCACCGAGCGTCTCGAACTTCGCGTGACCGTACGGGTGCCGCTCGTCGGGCGCGCGCCCGGCCACTCGGGCGAGTGCCAGTGCGAGCACGTTGTTCAGGGCGTCGACGGACGAATGGGCGGCGTCGGCAACGACGCTCAGCGTTCCGGTCATCACCCCGGCAATCGCTTTCGCGAGCACGACCGCCACGTTCGCCACGAACGTCCAGACGAGGACCCGGCGGATTTCGGAGCTGCGCCGCTCCCGCGGGACACCGGCCGCCGGTGGTGCGTTCACGTCGGTTTCCCCGCCTCGCGGAGTCGCGCGGCGATGGCCTCCAGGCGATGCCGCAGGTCTGTGACCGCCAGTTCGGTATGCCGCCCGGCGCGGTAGAGCACGCGTCCGCGCACCATGGTCAGCACGACGTCGGAGCCGCGGGCCGCGAGGATCAGAGCGGCGAACGGATCGTGGACAGGCGACGTGTGCGGCCGGTCGAGCGCAACGGCGCACAGGTCGGCTTCCTTCCCCGGCTCCAGCGAACCGATCCGGTCGTCGAGGCCGAGTGCGCGTGCGCCATCGAGAGTTGCCATGCGGAGCAGCCGTTCCGCGCCCAGGGTATCCGCCGATCCCGTGCGGGCGCGCTGGAAGAGCTGTGCCGCGCGCGCCTCCTCGAGCAGGTCCAGCCGGTTGTTGCTCGCGACGGAGTCCGTGCCGAGCCCGACGGTGATCCCCGCTTCCAGCATATCCAGGACTGGCGCGATGCCGTGTCCGAGCCGCGCATTGGCGATTGGACAGTGTGCGACCGGGGCGCCAGCCACTGACAGCGCCGCGATGTCCTCCTCGTCGACCCGAATCGCGTGGATCACCAGCGGCCTCGCCGCGAGGACGCCGGTCTCCTCCAGCAGCGCGATGGTCGAGCGGGCGCGCGGGTGGACCGGGATGCCTCGGGCGCGGAGCGCGTCCGCGAACGGCCCCCGGGCATCGCGCACCAGCAGCGCTTCGACCTCCGCCTCCGCGGCGTGTACCGCGATCGGTAGCGCTTCCGCCAGCGCCAGCGCGGCGGTTCGCCGATACAGCTCGTCGGAAACCGTGTAGGGCGCGTGCGGCGACACGCCGATCCGGACCAGCGATGTTTCGCGTGTCCGAAGCGCTGCCACCTTGCGGGCGAGGCGGGCAACGGCGACGCCGGCGTCGTCGGGCGCCGGGCCGAACACCTCCTGGTACACGATGCCGCGCATCTTCGCCACGATCATCGCGTGCAGCGCGGCGGCGGAATCCTCGGTGGCCGCGAGCGTGGTGATCCCATTCGCGAGCGCTTCCGCGCACGCCCACAGCGCGGCAACCTCGTAATCTTCCTGCGAGAGCGCGGCCGCGCGCTTCAGCCGGACCAGGTCGGGGATCCACCAGTTGAATGGCCGATCTTCGAGGAGGCCGCGAAACGGCGTCAGCTCCGGATGGGCGTGGACGTTGACCAGGCCGGGGATGAGGGCGACGTCGCCCAGAGCTTCGACCCGGGCGTGCGGAGGCGCGTCGGCGGCGGGACACACGTCGGCAATCGTGCCATCGCCGGCGACGACGACGGCACCATCGCGGATCGGCGGTGACGTCACCGGGAGCACCCAGCGGGCGGTATAGCAGGTCAGATCGCTGGACATCCGCTCAAGATGGCGTAGCCATCCGGAGCCGAACAGGGGAAGGTGTTGGCGACGGAATGTGCGCGGAACGACGAGTCGGAGACGGGTCGCCGATCGGTCAGTCCGGGAGGCGGAGGAATTCGAGCGACTGGACTTCGTATCGCGCGCCGGCCAGCCTGGAGGCCGAGCTGACCGAGCCGACGCCGAGGCCACGACCGTCGTTCATCGAGAGAGTGACACGCAACCCGTCCCATTGGGGTCCGCGCTCGATGGGGATGGCGAGGTCGAGGCGGTACGTCTTCCGGCTCCCGGACGGGAACGCGCCCCGCAGCCCGACGCCGATGGAGGCGCGCCATCCGGAGTCCTGACCGAAAGGCACGTCGCCGGCCCACACTCGCCCCGCGTCGGCGAACACGGACGCACCGAGATCGGCCAGTCCGGCGAGTATGGAACCGAAATAGACGCGGTCTTCGAGGGTGACCACGACGCGGCGGCCGCCGGGGAAACGGTCCTGCGCGTAGCCGTGAATCCCGTCCCTGCCGCCGAGTGTGAGCTGGAAGGGCGTGCGCGTGTGCCATGCGCCGGTGCCTTCGGCCGAGAACACGAGCGTGTTCGTGGAGGG
>DATMSC010000285.1:0-2384 GCA_035565595.1 Longimicrobiales bacterium
CCGGTCGAGCCGGCCCCTGCCCGAGCGCTGGTCGTCGGTGACGATCACCGAGAGATGCGGCCATTCCTTCGGAGCATCCGCGGCGGCGTGCGCGAGGTCGGCGTTCGTCGACCCGGTCGACACCAGGACTTCGAGCCGTGCTGCGACCGATTCGGTGAGTGGGTAGGCGTTCGGTGCAGCCGTCATGGGGTCACACTACCGACGGCTCACCGGTTCTTCAGGCCCGTGTACGACACCCAGAGCTTCCGCTGGCCCCACTGGATCTGGTACCACATCCGCTGCGCGTCGAGCACCTGTATCAGCACGCCTGCGGGGATCGTCGTGACGATGGCGCCGTTGGGCGACGCGCGCAGCAACGAGGGCGTACGCGTGACCATCTGGTGAATCGGATACGTCGCGGCGGCCCCGAATGCCCCGTTGAAGTGCGTGTAGACGGTGCGCGAGACGGCGCGGAGCGCCTCCTGCGGCGGGCCGTTGTCGCCGATGATCGAGATGATGTAGCTGTAGCGCGTCCCATTGACGATCGCCGTGTCGGCCTGGAGCAGGCCGGATGTCAGCCACAGCGCGCCCGGCTTGCTCGCCTGCCCGATCCCGGGCGGAATGCCCGAGGCGATGCGAGAGCGCCAGATCTGCGAGCGCATGAGGATGATCAGATGGTCGGCCCACTTCTTCGACAGGATCGAACGGTTCGCCAGCCGCTGCATCATCCAGGTGATGTCGTTGGTCGAGGTGCGGTTTCCTGCGTACAGGACGCTCACCCCGGCGGGCACATTGCCGTAGTACGTGTTCGTGAACCCCGCGTCCCGGATCATCTGGTTGATCCGGGGGATCCCGATCCAGTGCACGACGTCGGTGTGACAGTAATTGTCGGAGACGTGGATCATGAACTGGATGCACAGGCCGAGCGATATGCCGGACGGCAGCCGGGTGTTGATCGTCGCGCGCCCCTGGTCGATCAGCTTCAAGGCAGCCCACGACGCGAAGATCTTCATCATGCTGGCGGGCTCCATGCGGGTGCCGCCTCCGATCTGAGCGATCTCGTTGAGACCGCCGATCTGCCGCACAGTCACGGTGTAGGTGCCCGGGTACTGGCTCAGTGTCGAGCGGATCGCCGACGTCAGGGCCGCCTGTCGATTGGACTTCTCCACCGTGCACGGCACGTTGTTCATCGCCGGTGCCATGAGCTTCTCCGTGTCGCCGAGCGCCAGCACACGCGCCCCGGAGGCAGAGATCTGAGCAGCGATCGCGTCCGCGATGCACTCTGGAAGCGAGTAGAACAGAGGCTGCCCGGTCGCCGCGGCGATGCCCGCCGCAACCGCGAGGTCGGAGGGCCGGGCGGGATTCACGACCAGGGACCTCTGCGGCGTGGACCCCGGCTCGGATGCGACGCGTGCCGACAGATGGTACGTACTGGAGTGGGTGAGCACGACGAAGTCGAACCCCGCCGCACGCAACGACGCCTCGTAACCCGCGCTCACGCGCGAGGTGCCTGCCACATGAACGATCCGGGTGGTGCCGACTGCACGCAGCGCGGCCAGGGTCGCCGGCTCGACGGCCGCCGCCTGACCGTTCACGATGAGCGTGCGCTTCCCGGCACGGGCGCCGGCCGCCGTCGCGAGCGGTGCGTCGTCGTGCGTGATGCCGCCGCTCAGATACACCGTGTCCGCGGCAACCGTCCCGGCCTCGAAGATCAGGCGTGCGGTGTCGCTTGCGGAGTTGGAGCCGATGCGCTGGACGTTCGGCACGATCGACCGGACGCGATCGGCCACCGCCTCCGAGACGACCCCGGACCCGCCCACGATGTAGACGCTCGACGGCGCAAGGCGCTGGAGCTCGGCCCACACGTTCGCAGGCATCGCCGAGGGTTGCGTGAGGAGCAGCGCGCCTCCTGTGCTGGCGATGAGGGTGGCCGCGATCGTTCCCATGATCGGCGCCGAGCCGCCCGTCAGCACGACGACGTCCGACCCGTTCGGGAAGGTCGCGGTGGTGGCCGCGACGCTCGCGGTGTAGATGTTCGTGCTGAGGCTCACCCGAGTTCCCGCCGGTATCGTTCCGGGGGTGCCGGCCGCGAACAAGCGGGCGTCGGCGGACGGATCGTCAGGCTCCTCGTCCGGGTCGGCCTCCGGGGTCGGCTCCTCGGAAGGCACCGGCTCCGGAGTCTCGATCTCCGTCGGAGACGGATCGGGCGTCGGTGTGGGCTCGGTCGAGTCGCTCGGTGTCGGCGTCGATTCGCTCGGCTCAGGAGCCGGCGCTTCCGTCGAGTCGGGGGCGGGCGCCTCGTTCGAGACCGCGGAGCCCGACGCGGAGTCGTCTGCTCCTGCGGTCGCGGGCGCCACCTGCGCCAGGAGCACGACCGGGGTCAGCGCGATCGCGAGAAGTGCTCG
>DATMSC010000286.1:0-8754 GCA_035565595.1 Longimicrobiales bacterium
GCGGGGTAGACGGTGCATCTGTCGCCGAGCGTGGCAAGCGCCTCGAGCACGACGGCGCGCGTGGATGCGATCTCCGCGACCCGCGTGTCGAGGAACTCCCGTCCCGCCTCCAGCGCGCCGATCGCCGCGAACTGGGAGATGACCGGCGGACAGATCAGGTTCGTGTCCTGGATCTTGGTCACCGCCTCGGCAAGGCGACCCGGCAGGACCATGTAACCGATGCGCCAGCTCGCGAATCCGTACGACTTGGAGAACGAGTACAGCGCGATGGTGTGGCCCGCCGAGTCCGGTATGCTTCCCGGTGAGAAGTGCCGGGCCTCGCCGTAGGTGAAGTATTCGTAAGCCTCGTCGCTCACGTGCCAGATGCCGGCCTCCCGGCAGATCCGGTTGATCTCCCGGAGCAGCACCTCCGGGTAGACGGCGCCTGTGGGATTGTTCGGCGAGACCGTGACGACGGCGCGGGTGGCGGGCGTGATCGCGTCGCGGATCCGCTCCGGGTCCGGGAGCATGTCCGGGCCGGTGGGGACGGGTACCGGGCGGCCGCCCGCAATGGTGACGGCCATCTCGTGGTTGAAGTAATACGGCGCCGGCAGGATGACCTCGTCGTCCTCGTCGAGGATGGCAAGGACCGCGTTCATGAACGCCATGTTCGCGCCCGCCGAAACCACGATCCGGCTCTCCTCGCCAACGGAGATGCCATTTTCTGCCGCGAGCTTCGCGCGAAGCGCACCGGCAAGCTCGGGGATGCCGTCGACCGGCCCGTACTTGTGCAGCTCCGGATTGGCGAGGAACCGGGCGATGGCGGCGTGGCAGGAGTCCGGTGGGGCGTAATGCACCACCCCCTGACCGAGCGAGATCGTGCCGGGGTGTGCGCGCACGAGCCCGCCGACGATGGGGATGATCGGGTCCTGCACGGCCAGCATGCGGCGGGCGACGCCCGGCGCGCCGCCCACCGCCATCCTCTCGACACCCGTCACTCTGGACACCACCACTCCGGCCAGCCGTCCTCCCCCGACCTTCTGCTCAGCCTGCGTACTGCGCCGCGCCCTCGCCGACGCAGGCGAAGATCTCCCGGTAGAAGTCCGGGTGCGACTGCCACGTCTGCGCGGTGATGATCTTGCCGTCGCGTACCGCCTCGTCGGTGCTGTAGGTGCCGCCGCACGCCTCGATCTCGAAGCGGAGGTGCGAATACGCGGTCATCAGCGAGCCCTGCGCGAGACCCGCGGCAACGAGTACCTGGATCCCGTGGCAGATCGAGAAGATCCACTTGTCCTGCGCCCGGAACTCCTGCACGAGCTCGATCAGTCGCCGGTTGTTGCGAAGGTACTCCGGCGCCCTTCCGCCGAGGACGAGAATGGCCTCGTAGTCGTCGACATTGACGTCGTCGAAGGAGACGTGCGACTCGAGCAGGTAACCGGGCTTTTCGATGTAGGTGTCCCAGCCGGGCGCGAAGTCGTGGATCACCAGGTTGAGCCGCCGCCTGCTCGGTGCCGCGATGACGGGCTCCCACTCCGCCTCCAGGAACCGGTGGTACGCGTACAGCGCTTCATAGGATTCGCCGCCGTCGCCGGTGACGATGAGGATCTTCCTGGCCATGTCGCTCCTCCGTCCTTGAAAGGTACGTGTCAGCTACAGCAGGCTCAACAACAACCCGGCGAGCTCCCGGGGATGCGTCTCGGGCGCGTCGTGATCGGCGTCCAGCTCGAGCGTCCGCCAGCCGGCAGCGGCACCGTCGGCGGCTATCCGCGCCATGACCGGCGCGTGGTACAGCGAATTGCCGGTGAAGCGGATGTACGTGCGCGGAAACTCCATCATCGCCGCCTCGTTCCGTAGCACTGCCGGCTGAATGAGGGAGCGGAGCGGGTGCGTCGTGCGGCGAGGCGCCGGCGGGTCGCGGGGCACCCGCCACCCTTCGCCCGACAGCATTGCCGCGCGGATGAAGCCTTCGACGGCCTCGGGCACGATGTCGGCCACCGCCTGACCATCGCGCGGCACCCAGGCATCCAGGTAGACGAGCTGCCCAACCCGCTCAGGCACGCGGTCCGCCACCACCGTGATGACCATGCCGCCGTAGCTGTAGCCGACCAGCATGACGTCGCGGAGATCCTCGAACTCCAGGACGTTCATGACGTCCGTTACATGCGTTTCGAGTCCCGTTTCCGGCGATCCCAGGTGCTCCCGCTCGCCGACGCCGGTGAGAGTGGGCGTGAACGCCTCGTGCCCCGCTCGGCGCAGCATCCTTGCGATCGGCTGGAACAACCAGCCACCCGACCACATGCCGTGGACGATCACGATACTCGCCAACGCGTCACCTCAGAGGTGCTTCAGGCGGATGTTCCGGTACTCGACCTTCATGGGTGGGCCCGTGTGGACCTGTACGCCGAGCAGCCCGCTCATCCGGCGATTCACGGGATCCTCGTCGACCACCTCGCTCATGAGCACGCCGTTGACGTAGTGCTGCATGACGTTGCCGCGGGCGACGATGCGGTACTCGTTCCAGTCGCCGTCGCGCACATTGGCGTCGAGCTCCTCAGCAGTGCCGAGATCTTCCACCACGGTGGTGAGCTGCCACGCGTTGCGCGCGACGTAACTGCTCATGTCCTCGCCGGCGGGCACCGGCTGGACGACGACGCGTTGACCCTTTGCGGCCAGCGTCGTCCGGCCGCGCTCCTCGTAATTGCTTCCGGTGTATCGCTTGCGCCCGTCCAGATCGGCCTGGTATCCGGTCAGCGCGTACTGCAGGTCGGGCACCTCGGCGTTCCGATAGCTGATCCCGCTGTTCCCCTGCTCGGAGACGCGGAACTCGGCAACGAGCTCGAAATCGGCCACGGTTCCGCCACGCCAGATGAGGAAGGTGTTCCGCTGCACGACCGTTTCGGGTGTAATCTCACCGACGATCGCGCCGTCCTCGACCCGCCAGTAGGTCGGATCGCCTTCCCACCCGGCCAGCGATTCGCCGTCGAAGATGGCGATGAAGTCGTCGTCGGCCGCGGCGCCCGCCCCGACCTCGGAACCGGCGTCCCCGGAAGCGGGCACGGTCTGCGCGCCACACGCGGACACGGCCACCAGGGCGCTCGAGAGCAGCAGGAGACTCTGCTTCATGGCACGCGCTCCGTCCGATGGGGGAAGTGACTCGACGCTCTGCCACGCTCTTCGCGGCCAGCCCGTTCGACCGGGCAGACCGACAGCACATGACGAGGCCTCGATGCTTTGCGGGAACGGGCGGAGTATGCACACTGGCGGATGACCGAGTCAAGGCCGCATGAGCATGAAATGGCACCAGGCGCCCGCATTCCGGTGCGGCATTGGCGCGGCGCCTTGCCACGGAAACGGGTACGCGGTACAGTGCGCGGTCCGGATGCGACAATGCGGCCTCTCCACCCGCAATATCTGACATCCCCCGTGCCGGACCCGGCGGGATCGCATTCGGTTTAATGGGTTGAAGCCAAAGCATGACTCTCTTGCTGACTGCCGTAGGCGGCGCTCTTGGCTCGCTGGCCCGGTATGCTGCCAGCGTGTGGATCCACTCGTGGGCCGGTGAGGGCTTTCCCTGGGGGATCCTGGCGGTCAACGCCGTCGGCTCCATTGGGCTCGGATTCGTACTCCCGATCATGGTCGCGACCAACGTCGCACCGGCGCTCCGGACCGGCGTTGCGGTGGGGTTCTTCGGCGCCTTCACGACGATGAGCACGTTCGGCTACGATACGATCGCGCTGCTGAAGGACGGTCATTCGGCGAAGGCGGCGGCATACGTCATGGCCTCGCTCGCCTTCGTCATCGCCGGTACCTTCGCGGGATACGTGGCCGGCACCGCGTGGGTCCGTGCCGGGGGCTGATGCCGCATGATCTGTCAACGCCGGTCGAGAATCTGACACATCTGGCGAGTGAGAATCTGACACCCGGCCGGGTGGACGAGCCTCATTGCATCACTGTCTCCTTTCTCCTGCGTGAAGCAGGTTGGTTGCGGGGTGGGCCTTCGGAAACGCCGTGGAGGACCTGCCATAGCTCCGTGTGTTGGCGCATCCGGCAGCTGTTGCCCCGGAAGTTGACGATGTGGCAGTGGTGGAGGAGCCGGTCGATAAGGGCTGCGGCCATGACTTCATCGCCGAAGATTTCGCCCCACTCCTCAAAGCTCTTGTTGGAGGTGAGCACGGTGGAAGCGCGCTCTCAGCGCCGGCTCATGAGCTGGAAGAAGAGCATGGCGCCGTTGTGGGAGATGGGGAGGTAGCCGACCTCGTCCACCACCAGCAGCGCCGGGTGGGTCATCCCTCCCCCCTCGCCTGTCGGAAGCCGGGGCCGGCTGCACCGCGCTTAACGCGCGCATACCCCCGTGCATCCACAGGATGTGATCCACGGCACCGCACGGAGGTAGCGAATGGTCGAGGCTCTCAGGGCACTCAACCGTTTCGGCCTGGGTGCGCGCCCCGGTGAACGGGGGCGCATCGGCGATCCGCGCGCCTGGCTGTTGTCGCAACTGACGGCAGGTCCGCCTGGCCTCGCAACGCCTCTGCCCACCGCTGCCGAGATCTCGAGCACGATGATCGAGATCCGGCGCGCCGGCGCGGGAGGAACCGAGGAGGAGCGGGCGCGGGCGCGCCAGCAGCTCAATCAACTGTCCAGACAGGAGCAGCGCGCGGCGCTGGAGTCGCGGCTCCGTACCGACAGGCCGTTCGTCGAACGGCTGGTGGCGTTCTGGTCCAACCACCTGTGCGTTTCGTCACAGGGCAACGCGCAGGTGACGGTGCTTGCCGGGAGCTACGAGCGCGAGGTCATCCGTCCGCACGTGCTGGGACGTTTCGAGGACATGGTGCTGGCATCGGCGAGGCATCCGGCGATGCTCATGTACCTGGACAACTACCTCTCCATCGGGCCCAACTCCCCGGCGGTCCAGCGCGGGCGTCCCGCGCAGCGGAACCGGCGAGGATTGAACGAGAACTACGCCCGCGAGCTGCTGGAGCTGCACACCATCGGCGTCGACGGCGGTTACACGCAGGATGACGTGATCGAGCTGGCGCGCGCCCTCACTGGCTGGACGCTGACGGGTGCGCCGGGCTCGCCGGTTCAGACGGCGATGGCCGCCGCGGGTGCGGCCGGTCCGCTTCGGCAGCCGGTGCGCCCCGAAGGTCCGATCGAGTTCGTTTTCGTCGACCTGCTGCACGAGCCAGGCGTCAGGACGCTTTTGGGGCGCAGCTACCCGCAGCCCGGTCAGGCACAGGCGGAAGCCATGATCCGGGACCTGTGCCGTAGCCCTGCCGCCGCGCGCTTCGTGGCGACGAAGCTGGTGACGCACTTCGTCTCCGACGACCCACCCGCGTCGGCCGTCGACCGCATTGCCGACGTGTTCGAGAGCACGGGCGGCGACCTGCGCGCGGTCAGCGCGGCACTGGTGGAGCTGCCTGAGGCGTGGTCCGAGGACTCGCGGAAATTCCGCACGCCGCAGGATTGGCTCATTGCCGTGCTGCGCGCGCTGGACGTTCCGGGGATGGAAGACGGTATCCCCGCCCTCCTGGTCCAGCTCCGGCAGCCGCTCTGGGCACCGCCGTCGCCGAAGGGATATGGCGACACGACACGGGAGTGGTCCGACGCGGCGTCGCTGCTCAACCGGGCGGAGCTGGCGCGCTCGCTGGCGCGGCGCCCTCGCCTGCGCACCGATCCCCGTGTCCTGGCCGAAGTCATTGATCTGCCTGCGTCCGACCCGACGCACGAGATGCTTGCCGACACCTCGATCCCCGTGGACGAGCGTATGGCGCTCGTCCTCGCGGGTCCCGCCTTCCAGTGGAGGTGATCATGGAACGCCGCGAATTCCTCCGCACCATGTGCTACGGCGGCATTGCCACCTTCGGCTTCCCCGTCGTCAGCTTCGCCCGCATCCACCGCCAGTCCGGCCGCTTCGTCTTCGTACTCCTGCGCGGCGGTTTCGACGGCCTCTCGGCGGTCGTGCCGTACGGCGATCCGGCCTACAGCGCCGTCCGCGGAGCCCTGGCGTTCACGCAGGACGACGTCGTCGATCTCGACGGGACTTTCGGGCTGGCGCCCGGACTCGCGCCGCTCCGTGAGGTCTGGGACGACGACGAGCTGGCCGTGCTCCATGCCATGGCGATCCCCTACCGGACCCGGAGCCATTTCGATGGCCAGGCGGTCCTCGAAACCGGGCTGAACCGCCCCATCGGATCATCCGACGGCTGGCTCAATCGGCTGCTCCAGGTCATGCCAGGCGAACGGTCCGGCATCGCGATCGCCGCCGGGATGCCTCGCTCGCTCATGGGACCGCACGAAGTGCAGACCTGGTCGCCGGCGCAGCTTGGCGTGGTCGAGGATGCGTATCTCGAACGCCTGGCGACGCTGTACAGGCTGGATCGCGATCTAGCGGGTCCGTTCGAGGCGGCGCTGCAGACACAGGATCTCGTCGGTGAGGAGCCCATGGCCGGTGGTCGGGTCCAGCGCGGCGCCATCACGCCGCTGATGCAGGCCGCAGCCCGAATACTCCGGCAGAACGGCGGGCCGAACGTCGTCGCGGTGGAGTTCAGCGGTTGGGACACCCACGCCAACCAGGGGCTCGCCGGCGGACCGCTCGACCGCCTCCTCCGTCAACTCGCCGATGGCCTCGTCGCCTTCAGGACGGAGATGGGTGAGGCGTGGGCCGATACCACCGTCGTGGTCATGACGGAGTTCGGCCGGACGGTGCGCCCCAACGGGACCGGCGGCACCGACCACGGCACGGCAGGCGCCGGGTTCGTGCTCGGCCCCCGCGTGGCACGTTCCGCCGTCTTCACCGACTGGCCGGGGCTTGGCGCCACCAACCTCTACGAAGGACGTGACCTGCGCCCCACGCTGGACACCAGGTCGGTTCTGAAGGCGGCCATTGCCAGCACCTTCGATCTCACCGCCGCCCAGGTCGACCGGGTCTTCCCCGACTCGTCCGACGCCCCCGGCAGGTACGACATCATGAGCTGACCGGCCCCGGCCTCTCTTCCGGCGCGTACGATACCGGCCGGCGCCGGAAACGAGAAACGTCCCGCCACCGGTTCGACGGTTTCTTTCCGCCGGGCCGGGAACGGGACGTTCGTGCGACGGAGGTGTCCGGCTACGACCTGGTTGCGGTTCCCGACGCCGAGAACATGCCGCCGGCAACGTCGAGCGAGGCGCGGTAGCTGCCGCCCTCAGCCGGGATGATGAAGACCGAGATCGGGATCGGCTGCCCGTCGAATTCCGCGGTGTAGTCGATGCGCAGGTTGTTCCCCTGCTTCACGACCCGCTCCGCGTTCACCGACTCGGGCGCCCCCATCATTTCCGTGGCGATCCGCCCGGCGACCTTCCCCTCCGCGTCCGTCAGGTGAACGGTGAAGGAGAACGGTCCCATCTCCGAGTCGAGGCTCACGGTCCAGTCGCCGAGGAACTCCTGTGCCTCCGCCGTCGCCACGGAGGTGGGCGTTTCCTGGGCCGCCAGCGCGCCCGGCAAGGCGATGACCAGCGCCAGAGCAAACAGCCCGCCGGCAACTCGGTGCAACTTCGTCATGGGCATCTCCTTTCGCATGGGTTGATCGCGGCCGCTCGCCAGCCGCGAACCACGATTGCGCTGGCGCCTCGGCCCGGCGGAGCCACGAAGCCCGGTGTACGACACCGAACTGGCGGTATTGGATCCCGGAACTACAGAGTCTGTGCGCAATCGAGGGATTGCGCAACCGCATGGCGCCCGAGCCGATCCCGGGCCCCGGATTACACAACGGCCGGGCGCCGGCCCTTTTTCTCCACCTGCCCGGCACTGGGACACAGACTCGCCAGCACACAGGCGTCGCACCGCGGCCGCTGTGCCTTGCAGACAGCGCGGCCGTGGTAGATCAGCAGGTGGGCGAGATCGGTCCAGTCGTCCCTGGCGATGACCGCCATCAGGTCCTGCTCGATCTTTTCGGGCGTGCGCTCCGCGGTGAGCCCGAGCCGCTGCGACAGACGGCCGACGTGCGTGTCCACGACCACGCCCTCCGCCAGACCGAACGCATTGCCCAGCACCACGTTGGCGGTCTTGCGCCCGACCCCCGGCAGCGCCGTGAGCGCGTCCATCTCCGCCGGCACCTCGCCGCCGTGCCGCTCGACCAGTGCGGTCGCCATGCCCACGATGTTGCGGGCTTTGCTGCGGAAGAAGCCCGTCGACCGGATCAGCTCCTCGACGTCCTCCAGCGCGGCGCCGGCGAGGGCGTCCGCGTCCGGGTACCTGGCGAAGAGAGCGGGCGTGACCAGGTTCACCCGCTCGTCCGTGCACTGAGCCGATAGGATCGTGGCGACCAGTAGCTCGAACGCATTGCGGTGCGTGAGCGAGCACTTTGCATCGGGGTATTCCGCGCGCAACCTCGCTACCAGCTCGGCCGCCCGCGTGCGCTTCGCCTTCTGGCTTTCCCGTCGTCGCCCTGGAGAGGCCTTCGGTTGCAGACTCACCGGCGACGCCCCTCCGCGAAGTGGCGGCGGACCTCGTCCAGGGGCCAGGTGTTGATGACGTCAGCCGCAGTCAGCCACCCTTTCCGTGCCACTCCGATCCCGTATTCGACGTCACCGAGACCCTGGGTGCTGTGCGCGTCCGGATTGATCGCGGTCAGGATTCCCCGCTCCTTCGCTCGGCGCCAGTGCCGCCAGTCCATGTCCAGCCGGTTGGGATTCGCATTGATCTCGATGCCGACGCCGGCGTCCGCAGCGGCGTCGATCACCGCGTCCATGTCGATCGGGTAACCCTCGCGACCGAGCAGGAGCCGCCCGGTCGGGTGC
>DATMSC010000287.1:0-1501 GCA_035565595.1 Longimicrobiales bacterium
ACCCAGCGGGTCACCGGCGTCTTCCCCGTCCCACCAACCGCGATGTTGCCGATGCTGATCACCGGGACACCGGCGTCGCACGATCCGATCCAATGGCGGTCGTACGCGACGCCGCGCAGACGAATCCCCAGCGCATACAGCGCCTCGGCCGGTGCCAGCGCACCCCACAGCGCCGCACCCGTCCACCCTGCCTCGCCCCGCCACCACCGCTCCACCCACCGCGGTTCCACCAGCCGGGTAGCCATGGTCAAACGGGCACTGGAAGGGAAACACGGTCAACCATGTCGGTGAGCCGATTGAGGGTGGCTTCCACCTCGAGCGCGCACTCCTCGAGCTCCGACTCGGTGGCCCGCCTGTCTACGCAAACCGGCGAACCGTAGGCGACGCGGACCCGCGCGAAGGGCCTGGGCACCAGGAACCTGTCCCAGCTCGCGACCCACCAGCCGCGATCCGTCCCGGCCGTGACGGGTACCAGCGGCAACCCGGTCCGCTGCGCGGCGATGATCGCGCCCGGCTTCATCTTCCTGGCAGGGCCGCGCGGCCCGTCCGGTGTTATCGCCAGCGGTCGACCATCCCGCGCCCAGCGGAGCAGTTGCCGGAGCCCGGCCGCACCCTCACGGGAGCTCGATCCTCTCGCCGTCTCGTAGCCCCAGCCGCGGACCACCCGGGCGATGTACTCGCCGTCGGCCGAAGGACTGATCAAAGTTGCGATACCCTGGCGCCGGTGGAGATACGTCAACGGCAAGAGTCTGCCGTGCCAGAGCACGAAGATGCATGGCTCCCCGACGAGCGCCCGCCGACGGAAATCCAGCTCACCCACGATCTCGAAGCGCACCGTGGCCAGGAGCGCGTCGAGGAGCTGGCGCCCGCCCCACGAAACGACGGCGAACTTCGCTTCCGAACTCACGAATCGCCAATCAATTCGGCGGCCAGATCGACAACGCGCTCGGCCGAGTTCGAACTCCGGCCCGAAGCGCCGCCGAGCTTCTGGCGGACACGTTCGAGCCCCGCTATGGCGCGGCCGCGAGCCTCCCCATCGAGCAGAAAGGGTTCGAGCGCGTCGGCGAGCGCCCGCGGCGAAGCCGCATCCTGGACGAACTCCGGCACCAGCCGTTCACCGGCGATCAGATTCACGAGCGCTATGTGCTCCACCTGGACGAGGCGCCGGGCGAGCCAGAACGTAGCCGGGTGGGCACGATACGCCACGACCATCGGCACGTTGGCGATAGCCGCTTCGAGCGTCGTTGTACCCGACTTGACGAGCGCTGCCCTCGCATGGGCGAGGAGAGCGCGAAAATCGTCGGTTCTCGGCAAGTCGGACCGTTCGTACAGCGACGGCGGCACGGTCGGCACGGTCGCGATGACTGGGTGCACGTGCGCGTGCTTCTGCCGAATAATCGTCGCCGCCTCTTCGAAGACGGCAAGGTGTCGGACGATCTCCTGCGGGCGTGACCCCGGGAAGAGGGCGAGGATCTGCGCCGACGTCGGGACGTCCAGGCGC
>DATMSC010000288.1:0-8712 GCA_035565595.1 Longimicrobiales bacterium
GGTGTCAAGAGGCTCAGGCGGGAGCAGACGGGGCGGGCCCGGACCACGCGCCGGATGCGGAGGGGAAGTTTCTACTTCGCCGGGGCGGACACTCCTCCTTCATTCTGTCTCCCGTACAGTATTGCCGGACGCCTGCCCGGAATGCATATTTCCGAGCATCTCGGGAAACAGCCAGGATCGCGCGCCGCCCAGGAAGGGAAGGCGGTTCACGCGCCGCGCGGCTGGGGGTTCCCGGGGATCGGTCAGCGTTCCGGGGCGGATCAGCCAACGCGAGTGAGGAGATCGAGATGAGCGACCACGGTAAGGGCGCGGCAAAGCCCGCGGACGGCGTTTCTCGCCGGGGATTCATCGGTACGGCGGCGGCTGCAACGGCGGGGCTGGTCCTCGCTCCGGGGAGCGCGGCCGCGGCGAGCAGGAGCTGGGCGTCCTCGAGCCCGGGTTACGTTTTCAATTCGCCGCCGGACTCGAACTTCGGCGGCGTCCAGATCGGGACGATCACGTACAGCTTCCGTTCCATGCCCGGCGCCAATGACGCCGAGCAGCTCCTCGGCTATCTGGTCGCGGCCGGCATCGGCTCGGTGGAGCTGATGGGCGAGCCGATCATGAGCTTCCTCAACCCGCCCACCACCGACGCTCCGAGCCAGAACCAGATCAACCAGATGGCGGATCCGGCGCAGCGGGAGGCGGCGCAGCGGGCGCGGGACGCGTTCAACGCCGAAATGGCTGCCTGGTACGCGTCGCCCCCGATGGAGCGGGTCGCCGCGCTGCGTCGCATGTACAACGACGCCGGCGTGCAGATCCACCTCACAAAACTCAATGCCGGTTCGGAAGCTGCCGCGGATTTCGCGTTCCGCGTCGCCGTCGCCCTCGGCGCCCGGGGGAACTCGGCGGAGCTGAGCGAGCAGGCGGCGCGCATGCAGGGCCCGATCGCGCAGCGGCATGGCGTCTTCACCAACCTGCACAACCACGCGCAGCCCGGCGAGCCGAACTTCCCCGGGTACGACGCCATCGTGTCGTGGCATCCGGGCGTGGCGATCAACCTCGACGTCGGCCACTACTACGGCTCCACTGGCCAGTCGCCTGCGCCGGTGATCATGCGGCACCACGACCGGATCCTCAGCTTCCACCTCAAGGACAAGACCTCGCCGGCCGACGGCGACTTCAACATGCCGTGGGGGCTCGGCGGGACTCCCCTGGCGGAGATCCTCCGTCTGGTGCGCCGCGAAGGTTACAACATCAACGCGGACATCGAGCTCGAGTACCAGATCCCCGAAGGCTCCAACGCCGTCATCGAGGTCAGGAAGTGCCTCGAGATCTGCCGCGATGCCCTGACCCACCCGGGACAGATCGCCGCGGAGGAGCGGCGCCAGCAGCAGAACAGGACGACGGGTGCCGAGAACTGACGGCAGTCGCGGACCGGGGGCGGGAAGGGCCCGGGTCGCGCTCAGCAGGTGAGCAACGCAACCCTCCGGAAGGCAGATGCCGACCGGAGGGTTGCTTTTTCAGGTGATCGACTAACGTCCCGGGCGCGGGCCGAGCCGGCAGTCAGTAGTCGCCAGGGCGTCGCCGTACACTACGGGTCGATTCACGGCGGACCACGAGGGCGCTTTCCGGCCGGCCCTGCCTCCTGGACAATGATCAGAATGGCTTCGTCAGCTCCGGCACGACGAGATCGAGCGGTCCCGGTGCACCCGCCGGCTTCCACGCCAGTCGATCGGTGACCGGTTCGACCCTCGCGCGCACCGCGCGCGAAACGCCACACCCTGACCACGCGCTCCTCGGGGTCTACCACCCAGTACTCGGGTACGCCGAAATCACCGTACCGGCGAGGCTTCTTTACGCGGTCGATGGAGGACGACGTGGGTGAAAGGACCTCGACCACGGGTCCGGAAGGCTTTTCCACGCCCCGGTCGGTGATTCCGTCCCTCCCCGACTCCGGCACGAATACCAGGGGGAAGAATGCGGACTTGCCCGCGTTGTCGTCGATTGGCGAGGTGGGTGGTCGCGTTTGCCGGTGTCGTACCCCCTTCTCATATTGACGCAATTCGAATCACAGCTCGATCCTGAATCGCTTTCGGCGACGACGGTTTGTGTGCGGGCAGCGTCGGTTTTGACTCGAATTCGCTTCTTTCATGACGCTTCCATTCGGCCTTCACGAGACCCTGATCAGCGAGGCTCTCGCGGCGCGGCTTGCCACACTGCCCGGTGATCGGCGGGCTCAAACTGCTGACCTCCGGGCGGCTGAAGCCGCGGACCGGATAGCGCTGCACGTCTCATCGATGGTGGAGCGCGCAATCGAAATGCTGCCCGAGGCGCAGCGGGCGGCAGTGGGTGCGAAGCCAGGTGCTGCTGACGGCTGCCAGCAAGCGCACGTCATTGGAGGAAGGCGCCGAAGTACTGTGGGGTCACCCGCAGGTTCGCAGGGAACTGGTCGACCTTCTCGAAGTCCTTATGACTCGGGTGAGCCACCCCCTTGCCACAGTGCTCACCTTCCGGTACATTGGGCCCCCAACCCCGAATAGAAACCGAAATCAGGGCGCGCTCCGTGGACCGGCTACGCAACGCAATCGAATCGACCGTGCTCGCGCCGGGCGCCGGTCCAGGGGATGTGCACCGGCTCGTTACCGAGGCGGTGCAACTCGGCGTCGTGGGCGCGTGCGTTCCGCCGCGGTACGTCGGGCTGGCCCGGGAGCTCGCAGGCGAGAGGCCGCTCCGCATCGTGACTGTGGCGAACTTTCCGTTCGGGTACTCGGCCCCGGGCGCCGTCGTACGCGAGATCGAGCTGGTCGCCGCGGCAGGTGCGGACGAGGTCGACGTGGTAGCGCCGCTGGGCCTCGCGCTGGCCGGCGAGTGGAACACGTACGAGGCGGAGTTGCGGACTCAAGCCGAGGCCGCCGCGGCTGCGGGGGTCCAGCTCAAGTGCATCCTCGAGACGGCGGCGCTGGACGCGGCCCAGATCCGCTGGGCGGCCGAGCGTGCGTGCGCGGCCGGCGTCCATTGGCTGAAGACGAGCACCGGGTTCCATCCGGCTGGAGGCGCCACCGTGGACGCGGTGGCTATCCTTCGGAGCGTGGCGCCGACCGGGGTCGGCGTGAAGGCGTCGGGCGGTATCCGGGACCGCCAGATCGCCGAAGCCATGCTTGCGGCCGGCGCGGACCGGATCGGGACCTCCTCGGCGGCTCGAATTCTTGCTGGGGGGTGACCGGGGTGGTTTCGGCTGCCTGGAGGTGGGCACGGTGTCGTCACAGCGACGGATGACGAACGCCGAGCGAAGCGCGCGCCTGGTCGTGCGCCACCATCTCGGTGGCACGGCGGGCGACGTGCTCGATGCGGTGCGCTGCGTGGCGGCGATGCACTCGAGCGATCCGGTGACGCCGTACCTCGGCGTGCGCGCACGGCTCCGGGGTTTTGCCGTATCCGGGCTCGAACACGCGCTTTACGAGGATCGCTCGCTCCTCCGGATCCACGCGATGCGGCGGACCCTGTTCGTGGTGCCATCCACCGAGGCGCCGTTGATCCACGCTGCGGCGGGCCGCGAGGACGCGGCACGGGAGCGGCGCCGGCTCGAGGGATGGGTCGCGGCGGAGCTGGGGGCGAAGGACGGGAAGGCGCTGCTGACGCGCGCGGAGGCGGCGCTCCTGGAGCTGCTGGGCGACGGCCGTGAGCGGGGCACGCGGGAGATCATCGCCGCGCTCCCCGAACTGGGTACGCCGATCATCGTCGGCTCCGGCACCTGGGCGACCCGGGTGCCGCTCGTTTCGCGGCTGGTGCTCGTGCTGGGGATGGAGAGGCGCATCGTCCGGGGTCGGCCTGCCGGGTCGTGGCGATCGAGCCAGTACCGGTGGGCGGTGGCCGCCCAATGGGTCGATGAGGCGCCGAAATGGCCCGACCCGGCGGCGGCGCGGGTCGAGCTCGCCCGGCGCTATCTGGCGACGCACGGGCCCGCAACGCTCGCGGACCTGCGATGGTGGGCCGGCTGGACAGCCAGGCATGCCGCCGCCGCGATCGCCTCGCTCCGCGCGGTCCCCGTTCAGCTCGAAGACGGCGGTGATGCGTTCGTGCTTCCCGGGGACGACGCGCCCGTCGAGCTCCCCCGACCGACCGTCGCGTTCCTTCCTGGCCTCGATTCCACTCCCATGGGTTGGAAGGAGCGCAGCTGGTTCCTGGGCGAGCATGGTCCGCTCGTCTACGACCGGAATGGCAATGCGGGCCCGACGGTCTGGGTCGACGGGCGGATCGTGGGCGCATGGAGCCAGGATTCCGCCGGCGAGGTCGTTTACCGGCTTCTGGAAGACGTCGGGTCCGAAGCGGCGGAATCGATTGCCGCGGAGGCTGCATCGCTCACCCACTGGCTCGGCGGGGACGTCGTCGCGACGCGTTTCCCGTCACCCCTCGAGCGCGAGCTGGCCGGGACTTCACGTACTTCCCGCCGGAGTTGAGCCTCGGCCGGCAGGCCGCGCCGCATCGCAGAAGGATGTCCTCCTCCGACCGGAGTCTCGCCCGTTCGTCCTGCTTGCAACCGCAGCCGGCCGGCGCATGCACCACACCAGCGGTGGCATTGCGTTCTGGTGCGCGTCGGTGCGCGCGTTCATGAGCAGCTATCGATGCCTCCAACACTGGCCGGGCGGGGAACGCTTTCGCATTATCACTGGTATCGAGGCACATCTCGATGCACGCCCGGCCGGAGGCCATCCGGCCCAACTGAGCTCGGAGATCTGCGTATGCACTCCAGGAGCAGGAAGGTGAGCACTGCCCGTGCGGCGGCGGTTGGCGCCGCGGTGGCCCTGTGGGTCCTTGGATCGACCTCCAGCGCCGTGGCTCAGCAGCAGCAGGGGCAGATGCCGCAGCAGCGGGGCGGTGGACAGACGATGGCTGCGGATGACTACACTGGATTCCGCGCCATTTTCGACGGCCGGACACTCGACGGCTGGGATGGCGACCCGATGTTCTGGAGCGTACAGGACGGAGTCATCGTGGCGGAGAGCACGCCGGAGCGCGTGGTCATTGAGAACACGTTCCTCATCTGGCGTGGCGGCACGCCGGCGGATTTCGAGCTGAAGGTCGACGTCCGCTTCGCGGGCGACGCCGGGAACAGCGGGATCCAGGTTCGGAGCCGGCCCAACACGGCGCCCACGAGTCGCACCGGGGGTGAGGAGCGGCGTTGGGGGATCGCCGGGTACCAGGTCGACGTTACGCCCCGGGCGCAGGGTAGCGCGCTCCTCTTCGAGGAGGGCGGTCGCGGATTCCTGGCGAGGCAGGGGCAGATCACGCGTCGCGTACGGGACGACGAGGGCAACGCGACCACACTGCTCGTCGGTCAGCTTGGTGAAGCGATCGTGGACCACATCAACCCGCCGGGAGAGTGGAACAGCTTCCACATCATCGCGCGCGGGAATCAGTTGACCGTGCTGGTGAACGGCCGCCTCTCGGCGATGACCATCGATGACGATCCGGAGGCGCTGGCGCGTGACGGGCTGATTGCGCTCCAGATGCACACGGGTTCGCCCTTCCGCGTCGAGTTCCGGAACGTCTACCTGAAAGAGCTCTGACCAGGTGCCGGCCGGGGGGAATTCCTCCCGGCCGGTTCCAACCCGGCCGATCCAGTGTGAGCTGGATGGCGCGTTTTCTCCGCTGCCGGCACCGGATTGGCCTGGTGGCTGGCGCGCTCTTCGGTGGTCCTGGCCGGCACCTCGACGTCTCGGGCTCAACAGAAGGACACCCAGCCCCGCGCTCTCACCGCGACCGGTGCCTTTCGACATGAAAACCCAGTATTACACGGCCACGTCGCTGGACGGGTTCATCGCCACTGAGGACGACTCCCTCGACTGGCTTTTCGCTCTCGGCGATCCGGAAGAATCGAGCTACCCGGCGTTCATTGCGGAGGTCGGCGCGCTGGCGATGGGTTCGGCGACCTACGAGTGGCTACTCCGCTGGGGAGACCAGGTCGCAGCCCAGCTCGGGTCCGCCTGGCCATACACACAGCCGGCATGGATCTTCACGAGCCGAGAACTCCCGAAGTTTCCCGGTGCAGACATCCGTTTCGTCCGCGGTGACGTTCGGCCGGTCCACGCCGAGATGTGTGAAGCGGCAGCCAGCAAGAACATCTGGGTCGTCGGGGGCGGGGATCTGGCCGGCCAGTTCTACGACGCGGGTCTCCTCGATGAGATCATCGTGCAGGTGGGTTCCGTTACCCTGGGGAAGGGAAAGCCGCTCTTTCCGCGGGCAACGCTGCCGCTGCGGCTGACCTCCGTGCGCCAGTACGGGAGCTCGTTCGCCGAGCTGCGTTACGAGGTTCCGCGACCAGGTGAGGAGGTTTCGTCGGGAGGGTGATGCTTCGGATGAGCCACCACCTGATGCGAGGTTGAGACGTCGGAGAACCGGCGCCAACGGCTGACAAGTGTGACGGGGCGGCGCAGTTGCGCCGCCCCGTTCACCTGGTGTGCCGAAATGCGACCGCCGCTCCGGCTACCTGAACAGCCGCGGCACGAAATCAGCCAGGTAGTCGCGCCAGTTGATCCAGGTGTGACCACCCGACGTCTCGTTGTAGATGTGGTCGATCCCATACTCGTCGAAGAGCGCGCGGGTCGGTGCCACCCGGCTGTACAGGAAGTCTGTCTCGCCCATGGCGAAATAGACCAACCGCAGCTCATTCGCGGCCCGGCGCAGCGCGGCGTCGTGCTCGGCCTTGAAAGCCGCGACCTCGTTCCCGGCGTTCAGGCCCATGCTGAAAATGCCGATATAGCTGAACAGCTCGGGATGTGTGAGGCCGTTCCGGATGGTATGAGCGCCGCCCATCGACAGCCCGGCCATGGCGCGATTCTCCGGGCCGTCCAGCGTCCGGAAGTTCGCCTCGATGTGCGGGATCAGGTCGTTCAGCAGGTCTGCCCCGAAGTCGGGGTTGTTGAGCGTCCCGCCGGTTGCGCCGGGACGGTCCGGCGTGTGGCCGAATGGCATGACGACGATCATGGGCACCGCCTCACCGCGGGCGATGAGGTTGTCCAGGATGTAGTTCATCCGGCCGATGGTGCTCCAACTGTCGTCATTGTCACCGGCGCCGTGCACGAGGTAGAGGACCGGGTATGAATTCGAGTCCTTCATGTAGCCGGGTGGCGTGTACACATGCGCGCGACGCAGGACGCCCAGCGACTCCGACCAGTATTCGACCTCCGAGATCGTACCGTGCGCGACCGTCCGATCGTAATCCTGCAGGCCGCCGGCGGCTCCGGGTACGACGAGGAGGCTGTTGACGGCCGTCCGTTCCTCGGAGTAGAGGGTGCCCATGGGATCGGGCGTGCGGACCCCGTTCACCAGGAACCGGAAGCGATAAGTGCCGGGCGGGACCGGCGTGGTGGTGGTACCGACCCAGCGCCCGCTTTCGTCCCGCTCCATCACCATGCCCTCGCCGCCGGGAGCGACGGAGCGGAGCGCCGCGTGGTCCGGACTGGCGACGGCCACCGTGGTAGCATCGGGTGCGCAGAGCCGGAACGTGACGCGACCGTCGTCGAGGATCTCCGTCGAAGGGAGCGCGGGCGCTCCCTGCGACGCGCAGGTCGCCGGCCCCTGCTGGCCCTGCTGGCCCGTTGCCTGTGCGAGCGCGTTGCCTGCGAGACATACTGCCGCAATCGTCGCGGCGATCACCTCTCTGGTCATGGCACTCCTCAGGTGAAAGTAGCGAACTCGACTCCCCTCATCGTTCCAGGTACCCATTCCTGTCACGCCCTTTCGCGCCGCGTGGGCGGCCCCGGATCCTCGCCGGGCCGGTGTGCTCGGGCGGCTCGGGATCCGGGGTGGCGCGACGGTTTACGGCTCGAACCCGATGGCAGCCATTCCCGCACGCACGGCCTGGGCATCCTGAGCGCCAGTCGCGCCGCTCGCGCTGAAGGCGCCGAGGAGCTCGCCGTTGCGGCGGAGCAGGAATCCGCCGTCGAAGGTGACCGCGCCCTCGATCGGCTGGATCTGGCCGGCCTGTACCGCAGCCGCGTAATCGGCTGTGTGCATGCCGGACGTCATGGACGTGTGGATCTTGCTCATCGCGACGTCATAGTTCCGCTTCGGGACGCCGTCCATCCGACGGATGTAGATGGGCGTGCCCTCGGCGTCAGTGATCACGAAGACGAGATTCCACCCGTTGGCCCGGGCTTCCGCCTCAGCGGCGTCTACAGCCCTCTTCGCCTCATCCAGCGTGATGCGGGGCGCCGGCGGCGCCTGCTGCGCATTCGCGAACTGTGCGTTGGCGACGAGTGCGAGCAGCGCCAGGGGAAGTGCGGCCAGAAGTCCTTTCATGTTGTCCTCCTCATACCGGGTTGCAGCGAATAGCCGGGCCGCGCGGTAAGCGCGGCCGGCAATCCCCGGAAATCTTACTTCGAAGCTGCGTCTCCGGCGAGGTGGGCGCGAGAATGGCGGCGGCGCATCGTGCGAGCGATCAGAACCTGGCGGTTGCGGCAATCAGGTCGCGCGCGGCGTTGGCGATCCCGCTCTCCGCACACCCCGGCTTCAACCGCGATCCCAGCACCTGGAACGTGTAGCGATAGAACGATGCGTCGTCCGGTATGTACCCGGAGCCAGCGGAGCCGTTGGTCAGCGTAATCGGTATCAGGTTCGCCAGTGGCGACTCGCGCTTCAGCCGCAACCCGATTTCGGTATAGGCCTCGGCGTTGATGGTGACCAGCGCGACGCTTCCGACACGGAGTGCGCCCACGCGGATGTTCACGT
>DATMSC010000289.1:0-1534 GCA_035565595.1 Longimicrobiales bacterium
GCGGCGTCGCGCTCGATGAGGTAAATCCACGCACGCTGGAGAGTCGCCGGCACCCCGGTCTCTTCCTCTGCGGCGAGATGCTCGACGCGTTCGGCCCGATCGGCGGGTACAACTTCCAATGGGCGTGGTCCACCGGCCGCGCTGCCGGACTCGGTGCCGCGGCGTACGTCACCGCATCCGCGGGCGACGGGCACGCCGGGTGACTTCCCATGAGGCGCGCACCGCGCGTAGCCACTGGCGGCGCGGGTTCTGACCAGTTTCCCGGTTGCGAACCTCCACGTAGCGGCGCCAATTGAGTCCCGTACCTGGCCTGGCGCCGCCGCGCGACGCAAGCACCGCGCGTGACGCGGCCCGGCCCCACGCCGCCACCAATTCCACCCCAGGAGGCGCAATGGACACGCTCACCATCTATCTCGCCGGCGAGATCCACAGCGACTGGAGAGACCGACTGCGACAGCACATAGCCGCGCTCGACATCCCCGCCGACATCGAGTACGTGGGCCCGCAGGAGGACCACGCTCGCTCGGACGACATCGGCGAGGAGATCCTCGGCGACCAGCCGAGCCCACGCTACCGCGACCTGCTTGGCGGCAAGATCAACTACCTGCACCGGCGAGTGCAGCTCTCGCGCGCCGACCTCGCCATAGTCTACTTCGGACCCGAGTACAAGCAGTGGAACACTGCCGCCGACGCCGGCACGGCCGCGGCCATGGATCTTCCCATCATTCTGGTCCGGGCGCCGGAGCACACCCACGCGCTCAAGGACCTGGACGCGTTCGCGGACATCACCGTCGAGACGCTCGAACAGGCAGCGCAGGTGGTCGGCTACATCTTCGAATAGGACGCAACTGGCCGTGCCGGGCACGTGAAGTGCAGCCGTACGGGCGAATGCCGTCATCCGTCCGGTAGCCGGGGTCCAATCTGCGCGTGATGGAACGATCCCCGATGCCAGCGTCCGCTCCCGCCGAGCAGGCGGAGCTCGTATCGGCGAGATCGACGCTGATCCCGCTGGGCTTCGTCATCTTGGCGTTGCTGATGCTTGCGCTGATCCCCGTACTCATGCAGAGCCGAACCCGCGAGGCACGGGCGCTCGCGACCGAAGAGATCCAGCCAGCTCGGCGTCAACTTGCCGTGATCCAGTTGGCGCTCGCGCGCGAGATGTCGGGACTGCGGGGGTTCCTGCTCACGGGCGAGCCGCTGTTCCTGGAACAGTACGTGGAGCGTCGCCAGGCGGAGGAGAGAGCGTTCCAGCAGTTGAAGACGCACGTCCAACACCTGGGCCCGAACGTCATCGAGCGGGCCGAAGCGCTTCAGCGAACCACCGCACGCTGGCACGCCAGCGTGGACGAGACGGGAATCGTCCAGCGCCAGGTCGTGCCGCCCGCGTTCATCGAGCGGATCCCCTACGAAGAATCGCTGTACGTGTCTGCTCTGGCAGCCGCGGCACGGTTGGACCAGGCGATCGACAGGCGGGAGGACGCGCACCGCGCCGCGATCCAGCGTGCAGACGAGCAGCAGTTGCTCCTCACGGTGG
>DATMSC010000290.1:0-5210 GCA_035565595.1 Longimicrobiales bacterium
GCGGTCCTGACGGCGAGGCGAATAGCCAGCGGACGGGCGCGGGAGACGGCTTGCCCGCGTCGGGCGCCGTGGCGAGGTGTATTGCCGATGCCGCTCGTGAAGTCGTGGTGAGGTTCGGTGAACGCCTCCGGGATGTGTCGACCACGGCGGACGACTCCATCGTCGCCGCCGCCGTGCGCGAGCACTACGCGGATCTGGTCACGCCGGAGTTGCTGGATGCTTGGGTCCGGAACCCGGCGCACGCGCCCGGCCGCGAGGTCTCGAGTCCCTGGCCGGACCGAATCGAAGTCCTCGAAGTCGACGATGACGACGGCGGATGTGAAGTCGATGGCCAGATCGTGTACGTTACGAGCGTGGAAGCGGGGACGGGTGGCGCCGCCGCCCGCGAGGGCGTGGAGTTGCACGTCGTGCGCGCGGACGACGGGAGGTGGTTGATCGCCGGGGTGGAGCGCCAGGGTTACCTGCCGCAGACGGGTGCCTCCGACCGGGACGCACCCGGCGGCAACGCCCCATCGTCTGTCCCGCCACTTTCCGGGGGCGGCGGCATGCCCGTGGCAGGCGACGGTTCGCCCACGGACGTCCAGGCCGCCGTCGACGTGATCCGCCGCTACTACGATGCAATCGCGGCGCGCGATTATCGCGCGGCGTACCTCCTGTGGAGCGACAGCGGCGCGCGCAGCGGGAAGTCGCTCGAGGAGTTCAGCGCCGGGTTCGCCCGGACCGCGAGCGTGGATGTGGTGATCGGCGAGCCGAGCCGGGTGGAAGGCGCCGTCGGCTCCCGGTTCATCACGATACCGGTGGAGATCCGGGCGATCACGACGTCCGGCGAGCAGCAGCGGTTCAGCGGGACGTACACGCTCAGGCGCGCTGTCGTCGATGGCGCCACGGAGGAGCAGCGGCAGTGGCGGATCACGGCCGCTGAAATCGCGGAGAGGTGAGCGGGGTACGTTAATGCGGTCACTGCGAGTGCGCCATCAGGCAATATTGGGCCAGAACCGCGGACCGGGTCCATCATTGTGATCACGGTAACCGGCAGCACCGGCACGATCGGCACGGAGCTGGTGCGCCTGCTCTCGGAAGCCGGCGCGCCGGCGCGGGCGGTACTGCGCGACTTCACCCGCGCGCCGGAGCTGCCCCACATCGCCCCGATCCGCGCCGATCTCCGCGACGAGACCCTCCTCGAGCCGGTCCTCGCCGGTACCCGCCGGCTCTTCCTCCTCACCGGCAACGCCCCCGGGTTCGGAGAGACGCAGATCGGCGTGATCCGCGCCGCAGAGCGACTCGGCGTCGAACACGTCGTGAAGCTCTCCGCGCTGGGTGCATCCCCGCGGTCGAAGTCGCCATTGGGGCTGGAGCACTGGCAAGTCGAACAGGCGCTCGAAGCGACTTCCATGGCGTGGACGATCCTGCGCCCGCACACCTTCATGCAGAACTGGCTCGGTGATGTCGCTCGCACGGTTCGGGAAGAAGGCGTCATCTACGCGGCCATCGGCGACGGCCGCGTCCCGTTCATCGATGCGCGGGACATCGCGGCGGTAGCCGCGGAAGTGCTGCTGCACCCGGACCGGCACGCCGGACAGCGCTACGTGCTCACGGGCGGCGAGGCGGTGGGGTATGGGGACCTGGCGCGCGCCCTCACTGACGTGCTCGGCAGACCGGTCGAGTACCGACACCTCACCATGGAGGAGATGCGCGCCCGCCTCGAGAGTCAGGGCGTTCACCCGCAGATGATCGAGTCCATGCTGGCGCTCGCCGCCTACCAGAAGGCCGGTGGTCCCACGGAGCGGGTGTCCGACGCCGTGCGGGAGATCCTGGGCAGACCGCCACGCACGATCCGGGATTTCGTGGCTGACTATCGAGAGGCGTTCGCCGGGGCACGGGGCGGGTGACCGGCCTCGATCCCCGGACGAGCCCGGTCAACGCGGCGCCGATGGGCGCGGCGCCATATAGCGTCCAGCACCGTCTGGCGGCGGCGCGCGCCATCCGGTTGCAACGTCATCGGACTCGCCGGGTGTGTGAGGACGTCATCCTGCCGGAAGGGATGCCTCGAGGCGTTCTACCAGACGCCGGGCGTATTCCTCTGGGTCCAGCGCCGTCCCTCTCGGGCCGCGGCTCGGGTCGACACGCGTGTTCGAGGCGGCGTTCCAGCGGCCGCCGTAGTTCGGGTCGAAATCGCGAATGCCGAGGAGCGACAACGCGAACCCGGACGGCGCGCTGAGGCCGAGGCGAATCCTGACCTGCCAGCGGGTACGGTCTTCCGGCAGCGGGTTCGCGAGCATGATGGCAGTGGCATCGGGAAGGAGCGCCGGAAACAGCTCGCCCTCCATGGGCTCATCGAGGATGGCGAAGTGCAGCGGCCCGACGCGCTGGAACCGGCCCTGGCTTACGAGCGCCGCGGCGGCCTGACGCCTGCGTCGACGCACGTCGAGTGCCTCCGTGGCCAGCGGCTCGAGCGGCCGACCGTCCAGCAGCCGCCGGAGGTTCTCGAACGGGATCTCATAATCCCGGATCTTCCGCCTGGTGAGCTCGGCGTCGAGCCCCTGGAGCAGGTCCGCGATGTCGTTCTCCTCACCGGTGTGATCCGCCGCGATCGCCGCTTCGCCGAATCTAGGGTCCGGGGCCAGCCGCCCGGACGCGATCCCGCTGCTGAGAATGCTGTCGCAGTCGAGATGGTTGATCACGACAACGGCGTCGTCGCCCAGCGCGCCGTCCGCCTCGAAGCGTTCCAGGGCGAGGTTGGTGCTCGAAACCCGGCGCCACATCCGCGGGGTCGGGGCATGGTGATCGACGTTCAGGATCCGGCCCTGACGGTAGCCGCCGGCAACTTCCTCGCCCGTCTCGATCCCTTCGACATAGAAGTCACATACGACGAGGTCGCCGGTGCCCGGGAAGGAAGCCAGCTCGGCGGGCGTGATCCTGTTGGTGAGCCGGAGTAGTTCTATATGTCGCATTCGAACTGCGTAGTGTGCATGAATCCATTTTGGCCCGCACCGGAGTCGTGGAGCCAGTGAACGGGCGCTGGACTTTGGCGGGATCGACCGGGACGGTCAAGAACCCCCGCCCGGCGGTACTCGTGGCTCGAGGCGAGTAATCAGCCGGGGCAGGTCGTACTGCACGACCTGCCAAACGACACACCTGTCGGAGTCGATACATTCGCTCGCGTGACCGCTCTGCATAGTCCGCACGCGGGCTGACGGCGACAACCATCACGGACGACATGTCGACCGTGACGTCTCTCGAGATGCGGTGCCAATGCATTCCCGTCCCCGGACCACGAACGACCTCCGTCGGGCGCCACGCGCCGTCGGCGAACACCGCATTACAAATGCGTTCCCACTGGCCCGAGAACTCCACACGTCCGCTCGGAATCTGCCCCCTCAGCAGATGCAGCGCGTCCTGGCTGCCGGCGAAAATTGGATACCCCGGTCCGATTGCGTCAGGCGGTCCCGCGATTAGATCCCCGCTCCCCAGAAGCAGCTCGCGCACTTCTGGCGCAAATGGCGCTCGTCCCCGATGGGGCGAAAGCTCAACTGCAATCGCGATCCCTCCCTCGAAGGGCGTGATCGATGGGTCACCCCACGCGATCAGCCCGTCGTCACCTTGCGACCAGATCGCGCGCGGCTCGGACCAGCCTGTTAGCAGACACTGCTCAATGATCTGGCCCGCCGCCTCCCCCGGCAACAGCAAAAGCACGGAGACGCGAATCGCGACGTAATACAGTCGATCAACAATCCGCCGTCGCCTCGTCTCTGCACGTCCGCGAATGATCCGGATTCCACCGCCTGGTCGGCTCGCGGCCGATCGAGAAAGGCACGTACATTCGGCCCGCCTCCAGCCAAGTCGTCAGCGCTTTCGAAATCCGTTTGAACAATCCACTGAACCTGCCTGGCTCGAGTGTCAACTCTGTCGATTGGGGGAAGCCGAATGTCGCATACACCCAGCACAACGGGTCGGCCTGCACATCCGGCAGGCCGACCCGTTCCCTCACCGTGTTGCCATGCTGTGGCGTGCTGGCGGCGTGTCAGACAACGCTGTCGCAGGGTGCACGATTGAGCTGGCGGACAACAACCTCCCTTACTGGATCGCGTTCACCATGTCGAAGATCGGGAGGTACATCGCCACGATCATGCTCCCCACGATCCCGCCGAGGAAGACGATCATGACAGGCTCCATGAGGCTGAGCATCGCCTCGACGGCGGCGTCGACCTCTTCGTCGTAGAAGTCCGCGATCTTGGTGAGCATCTCGTCGAGGCCGCCAGTCTGCTCACCGACGTTGATCATCTGGACGACCATGGGCGGGAACACGCCCGAGCGCTTGAGCGGCTCGGAGATCGTGTCGCCGCTGGCGATGCTCGCCCGCGAGTTCATGATGGCGTCGTGGAGGACGCGGTTGCCGGCCGTGCGCGCGGTGATCTCGAGCCCTTCGAGGATCGAAACGCCGCTGGCGACCAGTGTGCCGAGCGTGCGGGTGAAGCGGGCGACACCCGCCTTGCGCAGCAGGTCGCCGAAAATGGGTGCGCGCAGCAGGAACCGGTCGATGGCAAGGCGGCCGCCCGACGTCCTGTAGACCTGCCGGATCACGAACGCGAGCGCGACGAGCGCGCCGAGAGCCGCCCACCAGTACGCCTGGAGAAATGCGCTCAGGTCGATGACGAGCTGCGTCATTCCGGGGAGCGGCACTCCTGCGCTCTCGAACATGTTCTGGAAGGTCGGGATCACGAAGATGAGGAGCACCGCGATGGCGATCACGGCGACGGCCATGATCACGCTCGGATAGACCATCGCGCCCTTGATCTTCCGGACGAGCGCATCGTTCTTTTCCAGGTACGCTGCCAGGCGCAGCAGGATCACATCCAGAATACCGCCTGCCTCACCCGCCGCCACCATGTTGACGTAAAGGTCGGAGAACACCTTCGGGTGCTTGCGCATCGAGTCCGCGAGCGTGTTCCCCGACTCGACGTCATACAGCACCTGCTCGACGACCTTCCTCAGCGCCTTGTTCTCACTCTGCCTTGCCAGGATGTCCAGGCTCTGGACCAGCGGGAGGCCGGCGTTGATCATCGTCGCGAACTGGCGCGTGAAGATGACCACGTCACGCGTCTTTATGCGCGCGCCGAGATTGATTTCGAGGGACCTGCGCTTGGCCTCGACCTTGACGGGTATCATCCGCTGGCGGCGGAGGTACCCGATGACCTCCTCGCGGCTGGGCA
>DATMSC010000291.1:0-8534 GCA_035565595.1 Longimicrobiales bacterium
GTTGGGTATGACGACGATCCGGTCCCCATCGAAGACTCTCCGGACGAGGTCGTCCGCCGTGCTCCTGGACACGGCCTGGACGGGGACCCGGCGGTAGACGATGGGTAGCGGCCGCTCGAGCAGCCACGTGGCCGTCGCGACAGGGACGGACGCCTCCTCGAAAGCCGTGCGCCCGAAGAGGTGATGGACCAGGAGAACGACCGGCGAGTCGACCCACAAGGGGCAGAACAGCGGCACCTTGTTGAGGTCTTCCACGACCACATCGTATGCGTTTGTGCGCAGCCGTGACCGGTAGTAGCGCGGTGCGTGGATCGCGTACGAATAGCGCCCGCCGACGCGGTGCACTTCGATCCCGTCCACGGTTTCCACGGGCGCGGCGCCTTCCCACCCCGACACGAGCGCCGTGATGCTCCATCCCATTGAAGCCAGCCGGCCGAAGACCTCGTGCAGGTGGATCTCGGCGCCGCCCGCCTGCGGATTGAGGCGGTCCTGCCAGTTGAGGACCAGTACTCTCAGGAGCTACACCTCCGGCTTCTCCCTGCCCCGTCGATCCCTGCCGTCGATCCGACGCATCAGCGCATCCAGCACGCCGTTCACGAATCGTGGACTATCCGACGTGCCGAACTTCTCGGCGAGGGCTATGGCTTCCTGGATCGACACGCGCGGAGGCACATCTTCCACGTAGAGCATCTCAGCCGCGGCGATCCGGAGTATGTTGCGATCTATCGCGGCGAGGCGGTTCAGTCGCCAGTTGGTCAATGCGCCTTCGAGCTGCCGGTCGATTTCCGTGATGTTGCCCGCGATCGCGTCGAGTAGCGCGCGGATGTACAGCCGGCTGCTGGACGAGACATTGCGTTCGGCAAGGAACTCCTCGTACACAACGAGGGGCGACACCTCGCTGCTGCGTGATTCCCACGCGTACAGGATCTGGAGTACCCACGACCGAGCCCGGCTGCGGTCCCTGAAGCTACGATCCCCCAAGTTCCTCCTCCAGGCGCCGGAACAGACTCGCCATTTCGAGTGCGCTCAGCGCCGCCTCCCATCCCTTGTTACCGCTCTTGCCGCCCGCCCGAGCGAGCGCCTGGTCTGCATTTTCCGTGGTGATGACGCCGAACGCTATCGGCACCGAACCCTCGAGCGCGACGGTCGCCAGCCCATTGGCCGCAGCCCCCGCCACGTAGTCGAAGTGCGGAGTCTCACCGCGGATCACGCAACCGAGGGCGACGATCGCGGCGTAGTCACCGCGATCCCGGAGCTGTTTCGCCGCCTGGGGAAGTTCCCAGGCGCCCGGCACCCAGACGATGTGGATGTCCGCTTCGCTGACGCCGTGCTGGACGAGACACGCGCGGGCGCCATCGAGCAGTCGCTCCGTGACCAGTGAATTGAATCGGCTGACCAGCAACGCAAAGCGGTTATTCGAACCGTCGAGCTTCCCCTGGTATTCGCTCATGCCGCACCACCCGCGATAGCGCGTGCCTCATCGCCGGCACCATCGCCGGCTTCCATTTCGTCGTTTGTCGCGGGCCCCGGCGAGGCCGGCGCACCGCCGTCGAGATCGGACAGGAGGTGACCCAGCTTGGTCCGCTTGGTTTGCAGATAGCCACGATTGTAGTCGGTGGCCTGGACCTGGATCGGTTCGCGCCCGGTGATACGCAGACCGTACCCTTCCAGCCCCACGATCTTGCGCGGGTTGTTGGTGAGCAGCCGGATCGACGTCAGGCCGAGGTCCAGAAGAATCTGCGCGCCGATGCCGTAGTCGCGGAGATCGGGCTTGAAGCCCAGCGTCTCATTGGCTTCGACAGTGTCCTGCCCCTGGTCCTGGAGCGCGTACGCCCGGACCTTGTTACCGAGTCCGATCCCGCGCCCCTCCTGCCGCAGGTAGACCACTGCGCCCTCACCCTCCTCGTGGATCCGGCGCATGGCTGCGTGGAGCTGGTCGCCGCAGTCGCACCGCATCGAGTGGAAGACGTCCCCCGTCAGACACTCGGAATGCATGCGGACCAGCACGTTCTTCTTTCCTGCGATGTCTCCCTTGACGAGGGCGACGTGCTCCCGGTGATCGACCTGGTTCTCGTACGCTACCAGCGTGAACTCACCGAGGCGGGTCGGGAACCGCGTCTCGGCGATCCTCCGCACCAGACGCTCCGTACGCAGCCGGTAGGCCACGATCTGCGCGACAGTGATGAACTTGAGCCCGTGGCGGGCGGCAAAGGCTTCGAGATCCGGGCGCCGCGCCATCGTGCCGTCCGGGTTCATGATCTCACAGATCACCCCGGCCGGCGGCAACCCCGCTAGCCGGGCGAGATCGACTGACGCCTCCGTCTGGCCGACGCGCCGCAGCACCCCTCCCGGGACAGAGCGGAGAGGAAAAACGTGGCCGCCGTGCCGGAGATCGCCCGGCTTCGTGTTCTCGTCGGCGAGGAGCCGGATCGTCGTGGCACGGTCCTGCGCGCTGATCCCGGTGGTTGCGCCGAAGCGCGGGTGCGCGTCTACGGAAACCGTGAACGCCGTATTGAAGAGGTCGCGATTCTGTTCCGTCATGAGCGGGAGATCGAGCGCGTCCGCACGTTCGGGCGTGAGCGCCACGCAGATCAGCCCCCTCCCGTGTGTGGCCATGAAATTGACGATCTCAGGCGTAACGCGGGCCGCGGCGCAGACGAGGTCTCCCTCGTTCTCCCGGTCCGCGTCGTCCGCGACGATGACGAGCCGGCCGTCGCGTATGTCGCGAATCGCGTCCTCTACGCTATCGAAAGGCATTGCGCCTCCTCTATCTCGCCGTGGCGTCGCCTGCGCGGCGCCGTTGCAGGTGGTGAATCACGAAACGACCGAGCATGTCGCCCTCGACGTTCACCCGATCTCCGGGTCGCAGGTCGGCCAGGTTCGTATGTTCGAGCGTGAACGGGATCAGGGCAACCTGTACCTCGTCCCGGGCCGGCAGCCGGTGGACGGTCAGACTCACGCCGTTCACCGTTATCGATCCGTGGAGCACCGTTACGTCACCGACTTCCGGTGGCACCGATAGCGTCAGGATCGTGTGCTCGTCATGCTGATCGCGTGCGATGATCTCGGCCACGCCGTCCACGTGGCCCTGCACGAGGTGGCCCCCGACACGCGAGCCGAAGGCCAGCGCGCGCTCGAGATTCACTCGCCGGCCCTGCCGCCACTCGCCGAGCGTGGTGCGCGCCAGCGTGGTGGGAATCGCCTGCACTTCGAAGCCCGAATCGTCGAACGCGACTACCGTCTGACAGACGCCGTCAATGGCAATGGAGTCGCCGAGCGCCAGCCCCTCCAGCACGCGAGCCGCGCTCACGCGGATGCGTACGCCGTCACCCATCGGTTCGGCGGAGTCCACGAGACCCACCTCTTCGACGATTCCGGAAAACACGGGCTACACCTTCCGGTCCAGGACCAGCAGCGCGTCATTTCCAGAGCGCCGCAACTGACTCAGCGTCCAGAGCCCTTCCTGGGCGCCGATATCCGGAAATGCAGGCACACCTGAGTCGCCGTAGAATTTCGGCGCGTAAACCAGGTACATGCGCTGTACCAGCTCCGCATTCAGGAGTGCGGCGCCGAGCCGGCCGCCGCCTTCGCACCAGATCGACGCCACTCCCTCACCCCGCAGGACGCCCAGCGCCGCGTGAAGATCGAGGCCTGTACCCGATCTGGGCGCCGTCAGGACGCGCACCCCGGCTACCGCGAGCGCCTTCCGTCGGTCTCGCGGCGCGTCCTCGGCACAGACTACCCAAACCGGTGCAGAGTCGACCGTGCGCACCAGCCGGCTCCCGACCGGCAGATCCGCCCCGGGATCCAGGATGACCCTGACGGGCGCCTTTCTCGGCTGTGGATTACCCCGCACCGTCAACAATGGGTCATCGACGCGCGCCGTACGGCCTCCGACCATGATGGCATCGAATCCGGCGCGGAGTCGGTGGACACGCGCGAGCGATGTCCGTCCGGTAACCTGCGACGGTTTCTCGGGCGACGCGGCGATGCGGGCATCCAGCGTGAGCCCGAACTTGAGCGCGACAAAAGGTAACGGACTGGATGCCGAGTGGAAGAAGATTGCATTCTGTCGACGCGCGGCGTCCTCTTCCACGCCCCCGACCACTTCCAGCCCCGCCGCGCGGAGAATCTCGGCGCCGCCGGAAGCGTGCTCCGTCGGATCGTGGGCGGCGAACACGACCCGCCGGATTCCGGCGGCAAGGATCGCGTCGGTGCACGGCGGCGTCTTCCCGTAGTGGGCACACGGCTCCAGCGTCACGTACAGCGTCTGGCCGCGCGCGGCCTCGCCTGCCGCCCGCAATGCCGCCACCTCGCCGTGGTCGCCGCCATATTCCGCGTGGTAGCCCTCGCCGATCACAACACCATCCCGCACGACGAGCGCACCGACCATCGGATTTGGGTGTACGCGCCCCCATCCGCGCCCGGCGAGGCGGAGCGCTCGCCGCATGAAGCGCCGATCGTCGGCCGTCACCCTGTCGTGAGCTGTCATGCGCTGGTACCGCGCACCGGATTACCGGGCGGCGCCGCCCGGCTGCGCCGGCACGTCCGTGGTCAAATGGTGAGTCTTGCGGATAGGCTGCCGAAGAGGCCACGCCTGCCCGGCTCGACGCGCACGCCCGCCGGCAGGTCACCGGGCACCCGCTCACCGCCGGCCTGCCACCCAAGCTCACCGGCGAGATTCAGGATCATGAGCGTCCACGTCACGTTGCCGAACGCCGCGAAGCGCGTGCTCTCCACGCCATTGACGCTGAAAGAGATGGAGCCCCCCGGTTCCTGCCCGGCCTGAGGGTTGCGCGCGCCGATGCGCACGTTGCTGCGGAACGAGTCGTACCCGACGCCGGCAGTGATCCCCACTGTCGCGATCCTCTTGCCGGCAGCAGCCCGCACGCCCAGCACCGAGTTCCCGGACAGGCGGTAGAACCCGTCGCCATTGTCGAGTCCCGGATCGCCCACCGTAACCGTGCCAAGGCGACGATAGCTGCCCGTGATCGAAACGCCGGGAAAGAAGAACGACTCCCGCAGAATCCCGAGGCGGACTCCCGCGCTGACCGTGCCGGTGGACCCGTCCGAGATCCCGGACGCGCCCGGTGCGGCGATCAGGCCGAGCGACGCAACGACGTCGACAGATCCCACGCCGCCTACGGTCGGCGCCGGGGAGAACCCCTGGAACACGCCCACCGCGCCGTCCAGATTGATACTGGGAAGGATAAACCCGCTGCCTTCGCGTCCTCCGACATCCCTGACCGGCGGGAGTCTGACCCACACACCCGTGACTCGCCCCGCAACGCTCACCCGCGGCGTCGAGCCCAGGCGCATCCCGATCGTGCTGGCCGTGCCCGGCACAGGGTTACCGCCCGCCGCCGCGATCCCGATTCGAGGCTGCGCCATCTCCACGGCCTGCACGGCGAGGCGGCAGACCTCGATCACTGCGCTGTCGACGTCGGCGACATCGCACCGGCTCGCCAGCTCCGCCGGCTGCGCGGCTGCCGGGACTACGCTCAACATCATGGCAACCACCGCTGCCGCACCTGACAGGGCACGCGTGGCGCCAGCCAGCATGCGACGGCCCGGTGCCCGTGCGACGGCGTCGATTGCGCGCGGGATCACGATCAGGTGAGCTCGACTCGCCGGGCGCCCTCGACGACCTCACCGGCGAACCACGCCCGCTCTCCGGCCGCGTTCAGGGCTTCCAGCACGTGGGCGGCATGCTCCGGTGCGACGACGGCGATCATACCCACGCCCATGTTGAACGTCTGGAACATCTCCTCGGCGTCCACACGGCCGTGCTCCATGACCGCGACGAACTCCGCTGGTGGCCGCCACGTTCCGCGGTCTACCCTGGCCGTCAGACCGTCAGGGATCACGCGGGCCAGGTTCTCCGGAATGCCGCCACCGGTGATGTGGGCCAGGGCGTGCACCTGTCCCGACTCGACGATGGGGCCGAGCGCCGGGAGATAGCTGCGATGGACGGTGAGAAGAACATCGCCAACCGTAGCATCCAGACCGGGATACGGGTCGCCGACATCCAGTCCCATCTGGTCGAAGAAGAGGCGCCTGAGGAGAGAATAGCCGTTGGTGTGGAAGCCGCTCGATGCGAGGCCAATGAGGCGGTCGCCGGGACGGACGAGCTGCGCGCCCAGGCGCTTCGGCTCATCCAGAATGCCGACAATGAAGCCAGCCAGATCGTACTCGCCGGGCGAATATATGTCCGGCATCTGCGCAGTTTCTCCGCCGATCAGCGCACAGCCATTCGCGCGGCAGCCACGAGCAACGCCCGCGACCAGCGCCTCGACCACTTCCTCTTCGATGTCGCCGATGCCGATGTAATCGAGAAAGAAGAGGGGTTTCGCGCCTTCGACGAGGATATCGTTCACGCAGTGATTGACGAGGTCTTCGCCGACCGTGTCGTGCCGGCCGGCCCTCATCGCGACCTTGATCTTCGTACCCACGCCGTCGGCGCTGGAGACGAGAACCGGACTCGAATAGCCGGTCGGCACGCGGAACAGGCCGCCGAACGAGCCCGGCTCCGAAACGACTGACGCCGACGCGGTGCTCCGCACGTGCTCAACGATGCGACGCTTCGCGCGACCGCCCGCATCGCGGTCCACGCCAGCGTCCCGATAGCTGAGGCCCGAGCCCGTCGATTCCATTACGCTCCTCAGACCAGCGCCGGCAGCGCGTGCTCGAAGGCGGTCATCGCCTGGAACTCGCGCACACGGGTGTGGATCACCGACGGTTCGATCGCCCGCAGCCGCTCGACGCTGAAACGTTCCACCGCGAACGAACCCATGGCCGAGCCGTAGATCATCGCGCGACGCAGCGTCGCGGGTTCGGTTCCACCTACATTCGCAATGTAGCCGAGGAAACCGCCAGCGAAGGAATCGCCCGCACCGGTCGGGTCGAACACATCCTCCAGCGGGTAGCCGGGCGCGAAGAAGAGGGAGTCCTCGTGGAAGAGCATGGCGCCATGCTCACCCTTCTTCACGACGACGATGGAAGGTCCACGTTCCTGCACCCAGCGGGCGGCCCGGACCAGATTGTGGTCCCCCGTGAATTTCCGGATCTCGCTGTCGTTGATGAACAGCGCGTCCACTCTGGGGAGGAGCGCCAGGAGCGATTCGCGCTTCGACTCGATCCAGTAGTTCATCGTGTCGCACGCGACGAGGCGTGGCGACCGGACCTGATCCAACACCTCGTGTTGCAGATCCGGGTCGATATTGGCGAGAAACACCCACCTCGCGTTCCGGAACTCATCGGGGATCCGCGGCCGGAAGTCGGCGAAGACGCCGAGGCGCGTCTGGCGAGTTTCCGGATTGTTCAGGTCGTGGCTGTACACGCCGGACCAGCGGAAGCTTTCGCCTTCGGCCCGCTCCAGCCCGGCGAGGTCCACGCCGCGCTTCGCAAGGAAATCGAGCTGGTCGAGGGGGAAATCGCCGCCGACGACACCCACGAGCTGGACCGGATGGAAATGGCAGGCTGATGCGCTGAAATACGTGGCCGATCCGCCCAGCGCGTCAGTCACCTGGCCGAACGGCGTTTCGATCGTGTCGAGCGCCAGACTCCCGACGACGAGCAGGCTCATGCGACTTCCTCTCTCTCCATGCGTTCCGGTGCGGTGAGACCCAGTATCGACAGACCATTCCCCAGTACGGTTGCCACGGCCTGGGCGAGCGCCAGCCTGGCCCGGCGCAGCTCCTCGTCGGGGACGAGCACTGCCAGTTCCGGGTTCCGGCTCGGATTGCCTGCATGATACCAGGAGTTGACCATCCCGGCCGTCGCTTCCAGGTATTCGCAGATCATGTGCGGCGCGCGCGTCTCGGCGGCCCGCTCCACGATCTCGGGAAAACGCGTGAGCTGCTTGATGAGCTCCCGCTCGGCCGGCTCGACGAGACGTGCGAGCTCCGCAGCGCCCGGCTGCGGCAGCTCTGCCTCCGTCAGTCCCGCCTTGCGGAAAATGCTCTTCATGCGCGCGTGGGCGTACTGGACCTTGTAGACCGGATTCTTTTCGGAATGGTCCAGCGCAAGGTCGAGGTCGAACACCATCTGCGCATCGCCGCGGCGCATCAGGAAGAAGTAGCGGGCCACGTCCACGCCCGTTTCCCGGAACAGGTCGCGCAGCGTCACGAACTCGCCGGATCTCTTGCTCAGCCGGACTTCCCGTCCACTCCGTAGGATTCGCACCATCTGGACGATCTCGACCTCAAGGACATCCGGATGGCCGAGAGCCGCGAGAGCAGCGCGCATGCGCGGCGCGTATCCGTGATGGTCGGCACCCCACACGTCGATGATGCGCTCGAAACCGCGGCGCAGCTTGTCGCGGTGGTAGGCGATGTCCGGCAGGAGATAGGTGTACGTGCCGTCGCGCTTGACCAGGACGCGGTCCTTGTCATCGCCGAATGCCGTCGTGCGGAGCCACAGCGCGTCCTCGCTCCGGTACGTGAAGCCACGCTCGTCCAGCTCGCGGAGCGTGTCTTCTACCAGCCCGCCCTCATAGAGCGATGTCTCGGAAAAATAGACGTCGAAGTGAACGC
>DATMSC010000292.1:0-1706 GCA_035565595.1 Longimicrobiales bacterium
TCGAGGCCGGCTTCCCGATCACCTCGCCCGACGACTTTTCCGCGGTCCGGCAGATTGCGACGGAGGTTCGCCGACCGGTGATCGCGGCACTCGCCCGGGCGACCGCGCAGGACATCGATAGGGCAGCCGAGGCGCTGGAGGTCGCGGAACGCGGTAGGATCCACACCTTCATCGCCACCTCGGACGTGCACCTCGCGCGGAAGCTCCGTATCAGCCGCGAGGAGTGCCTGGACCGGGCGGCGGAGGCGGTCCGCCGGGCGCGCTCGCACGCCGACGACGTGGAGTTCAGCGCCGAAGACGCGACACGCACCGATCCGGAGTTCCTGGCGCAGGTCGTCAGGGTCGCTGTCGAGGCGGGCGCCACCACGATCAACATCCCGGATACCGTCGGCTACACCTACCCGACCGAATATCGCGCGCTGATCGAGATGCTCTTCCGGGAAGTACCGGGGCTGGACGACGTGATCGTGAGCGTACACTGCCACAACGACCTGGGGCTGGCCGTGGCGAATTCGCTGGCCGCGATCGAGGCGGGCGCGCGCCAGGTGGAATGCACGATCAACGGGATCGGCGAGCGTGCCGGCAACGCGGCGCTCGAAGAGATCGCGATGGCGCTGCACGTCCGGCACGACGTGCTCCCGCACGAGACGGGGATCCACACGCGCGAGATCTACCGTACCAGCCAGCTCCTGTCGCGCATCACGGGGATCCACCCGCAGCCGAACAAGGCGATCGTCGGGAAGAACGCCTTCGCGCACGAATCGGGGATCCATCAGGACGGCATGATCAAGGATCGTTCGACGTACGAGATCATGACACCGGAGCTGGTGGGGGTGCCGGAATCGAAGCTGGTGCTGGGGAAGCACTCCGGCCGGCACGCTCTCGCGAAGCGGTGCCGCGAGCTGGGCTACGAGCTGGACGGCCCTGCGCTGGACCGCGCCTACAAGTTGTTCAAGCTGCTGGCCGACCAGAAGAAGACGATTCTCGACGAGGACCTGCTTGCGATCGTGGACCAGGGCACCATCGGCGAGATCCCGCAGGCGTACCGGCTGCGCGCGCTCGACGTCCTCTGCGGCGCCCGACGGGCCGAGGCGAAGGTGAGGCTGGCGAACGGCGCCGGTATCGAGAAGGAGGCCAGCGCGACGGGCGACGGTCCGCTCGCTGCCGCGTTCAGCGCTGTCGACGTGGTCACAGGCCTCACCTGCGAGGTCGAGGACCTTTCGATCCGTGCCGCGACGCCGGGTCGCGACGCAGTCGGCGAGGTGAACATCCGCGCCGTGATCGACGGGCGCACCTTCACCGGTCGGGGTGCTTCGACGGATGTCGTCGATGCAGCGGTCCGCGCGTATGTCCACGCCACGAACAAGGCGCTCTACGCCCGCGAGGTGGCGGGCCGTCTGGCCGCCGCGGGATCCGGTTCGGACGCCTGACCGCGTGCCGCCGTCGCGCTCCGGTGTTCGCGGCGGCGGCGCCATCCCCGGCAAGACGCATTTGCCCATCGCGGCCGGGATGATAGATTGGGCGCGAGTGAGTCGCCGGGGCCGCGGCGCCGCGGCAGCGCAACGAGTTCAAGGAGCCACAGCAGATGTCTGATATCCAGGTCTACGGCATCCAGGATGCCGACCGCAGCGTCATTGCCGACAAGACGGTCGCCGTGATCGGCTATGGCAGCCAGGGCCACGCGCACGCGCAGAACCTGCGCGACA
>DATMSC010000293.1:0-9074 GCA_035565595.1 Longimicrobiales bacterium
ATTCGGGTGCGGGAGCGGCTGGAAGCTCTCCTGCCGCTTCCGCAGGTCCCGCGCGAGCATGCGCAGCTCGTCGCGCGCCGCCCACGTCAATACGGGGTCGAGCAACGGCTTCATCCTCGGCCCCACCGCGTCCGCCCACCAGGCGACCGAAGCCGAAAGGCCGAGGGACGAAGGGCCCGGGCTGTCCCGTGACACGATCCAGAAGACCGCGCCGATCAGCGAAACAATGAGTAGCTTTCTCATCCGACCACAGAGTACCTGCACACGTATCCGGAGAGGGATGCACAGGAAGTACCGGGCCACTCCGACCGCCGGGGCCGGATTTCGTTCAAGTTGTTCGGAGTGCGATACTTACGATGACGTCTTGCGTTGTCGACAGCGACCGCCACCGCAGCAGAATCATGCATTGCTTTCCGAAAGCGATCCATCATTGCAGACTCTGGTGGCGACGGAGGCGGCCGCGATCCGCAGCGCAACATTCGCGGCCGCCAGTGGGTGAATCGGCGGGACATCACCGGCATCCTCGGGGCGCGCACGGGCGCGGGCCTGATTCTGGCAATCCCTCGGGGGTGGCAGGAAGTGCTGCCGGGGAGGTATACTAAGGCCGCAACGGCGCCATTCGGGGACGGTTCGCGCACGACTGGCGCCGGGCTCGCGGAGCAGGCAGTTGACGAGCGTTACGATCACCTGTTCACGAAAGCATGGCGACGACACCGGACACTGCAATGGGCGCGCGGCCCGGGACCGTGGAGTTGGACCGGGATACCCTTATCGGGTTCTACCGGACCATGTTCACATCGCGGCGGATCGACGACAAGGAGATCCAGCTCAAGCGGCAGAACAGGATCTTCTTCCAGGTTTCGGGAGCGGGCCATGAGGCCGTGCAGGTTGCGGTAGCGCCCCATCTCCGTCCCGGCTCCGATTGGTTTTTCCTCTACTACCGGGATCGCGCCCTGGCGTTGAGTCTCGGCGTCCCGCCGTATGAACATTTCCTCCAGGCGGTAGGAGCGGCGAGCGATCCTGCGAGCGGCGGGCGGCAGATGCCGGCTCACTGGAGCCGAAGCGATCTCCGGATCGTGTCCACGTCCTCGCCCACCGGTTCCCAGTACATCCAGGCCGTCGGGTGCGCCGAGGGCGCATGGCGCGCCATGAACATCGAGGAGCTGCGCCGGGCCGTCGCCCCGTTCGAGGACGATGAGGTCGTGCTCGTCACGAGCGGCGAGGGCGCCACGTCGGAGGGCGAGTTCTGGGAGGCGATGAACACGGCGTGCAATCTGAAGCTGCCGGTCATCTTCCTGATCCAGGACAACGGGTACGCCATCTCGGTGCCGGTGGAGGTGAACACGGCCGGCGGCAGCATCAGCAAGCTGCTGGCGAGCTTCCCGAACCTGTACATCGAAGAGGTGGACGGCTGCGACGTCATCGCCAGCTTCGAGGCGGCGGGGCGGGCGGTGGCGTATTGCCGTGAGCGGAAGGGGCCTGCACTGCTGCACGCTCACGTGATCCGGCCGTATTCACATTCGATGTCGGATGACGAGCGGGTCTATCGCACAGCGGCCGAGCGGGAGGATGAGGCCGCGCGCGATCCGCTCCCCCGCCTGCGCCGGTACCTGGAGGAAGAGGGACTCGCAACGGCGGAGGAGCTCGACGCGCTGGAAGCCGCGGTCCTGGAGGAGATCCAGGAGGCTGCCGACCGGGCGCTCGAGCAGCCGCAGCCGGATCCATCGTCCGCCACGAGGTACCTCTTCTCGCCAGACGTCGACCCCCGTAGCGAACAGTTCGACACGGAAGACGACCCGCAGTACGAAGGCGAGGAAGGCACGATGGTGGACCTCCTCAATGCCTGCCTGCGGGACGAGATGGAGCGAGACCCGCGCATCGTGGTGTTCGGCCAGGACGTGGCGGACGCCAGCCGAGAGGAAGTGCTCGCCGAGAGCAAGGGCAAGGGCGGCGTCTTCAAGGTCACGTACGGCCTGCAGCGGCGTTTCGGTTCGACCCGCGTGTTCAACTCGCCGCTGGCCGAGGCAAACATCGTGGGTCGCGCGATCGGCATGGCGGTGCGCGGCTACAAGCCGGTGGTCGAGATCCAGTTCTTCGACTACATCTGGCCGGCCATGCAGCAGATCCGAGACGAGCTGGCGACCATGCGGTACCGCTCGAACGGGGACTGGAGCTGCCCGGTGGTGATCCGGGTGCCGTACGGCGGGTACCTCCGGGGCGGCGCCATCTACCATTCGCAAACGGGCGAGACGCTCTTCACGCACACGCCGGGGCTCCGTGTGGTGCTGCCGTCCACGGCGGAGGATGCGAACGGTCTGCTCCGCACCGCCATCCGCTGTGACGATCCCGTGATCTTCCTCGAGCACAAGCACCTGTACCGGCAGGTCCACAACAAGGGCCGGTATCCCGGGCGCAATTTCATGATCCCATTGGGGAAGGGCGACGTCGTCCGTGAAGGGAAGGACATCACGGTACTGGCGTGCGGCGCGCTGGTGAAGCGCTCGCTGGACGCGGCGGCGAAGGCCGGCGAGCGCGGGATCAGCGTCGAGGTGATCGACCTTCGCTCGCTCAACCCGCTGGACATGGAACTCATCGCGGAGTCGGTCAAGAAGACCGGCAAGGTGGTGATCGCGCACGAGGACTCGCTTTCGTGGGGCTTCGGGTCAGAGATCGCGGCGAGAGTGGCGGACGAGCTCTTCCCATGGCTGGACGGCCCCGTCCGGCGGGTCGCCTCGCTGGACACGTGGGTCGCGTACGCGCCGCAGCTGGAAGAGGCGATCCTCCCCAACCCCGACGACGTTCTCGAAGCGATCGAGGGTCTGCACCGCTATTGACATCGCTCTGGACACGATCCCAACAGGAGTGTCATCGATGAGCCCGAAAACGATGCGGTTGCTGGCGGCGGCGTTTTTCGCGAGTTGCGTTACCACAATGGCGCTCGCTGGCGACGCCGTCGCTCAGGCGGTCGCGATGGCGGTCGCAATGGCTATGGCGCTCCCTCTCGCGTTCGGGCTGATGACCTCCCCGGCGGCGACCGGCTACTCGAAGCTCTGTGCGATTGCGCTCCTCGGGACCATCGGGTTCGCAAGTTGGAACCTACTTGGTCAGCCGAATCCGCGTTGGGCACACCGCGCGTTCATCTACACGGGCTACTCAGCAGCGGTAGCCCTCATCCTGCTCGCAACGGTCCTCGACACAAAAAATCGGACGGACAAGCAGATCTGGTACATCGCGGGCGGTGTCCACGTCGCCGCCACCGTATCCATGGCGCTGGTCAAGGCTTGCTTCGTGGAGCGGATGATGGCGGATCTGCCGTAACCGCTACGGCCAACAGCGCGCTCGTCGGCTCGAGACGGGGCTGGGGTTCAGGGGTTGGGCGTGGAACGTGCAACCTCGTGTGCGGTCGTGCGGCAACCGCGCGGAACGCTGGCACGGGGCGGGAGCGATGGACGGCGAAGAGCGGGGAGAAACCGAGTGCCCTCTGGCGGTCGAGCTGGCCGATCGGCTCCGCCGGGCGAGGCACGAGTTGACTCGCCGGTGGCTGGACCGCGTGACGGCGAGGTCGGCGCCGTCTCCCGAACGGGTTGTCCCGGCCGCCGCCCTCCTCAACCAAGTGCCGCTACTCCTCGCCGGCCTCGCCGACTACATGCGGGATCCGGCGGAAGAGATCAGTGCCGAGGTACCGGTCGTCGCCAAGGCGATGGAGCTGGGTCAGCTCCGGCTCGAGCAGGGTTTCGAGGTCCATGAGATCCTGAAGGAATACGAGTTCCTCGGCAGCATCGTCTTCTCGTTCCTCATGGGCGAGGTGGACAACATCGACAAGCCATGCTCGCGCGGGGAGCTAATTGCGTGCGCACATCGCCTGAGCCGCGGGATGGCCGTGGTGCAGCAGGTGACGCTCAACCATTATCTGCTGAAAGTCTCGGAGCAGGTACGCAATCGAGAGGCGCAGCTCCGGAGCTTCAACCGCATGGTGTCGCACGAGTTGAAGAACCGGCTGGGCACGGTCATGGGCGCGAGCGACCTGCTCGTCGAGGAACGCGCCCTGGATGGCGAACGCGCGCAGCTCGCGCGCATCATCCAGAACAATGCCCGGGAGCTGCACACTCTGCTGGAGAGCCTGCTCGAGATATCGCGAATCGAAATGACGGAAGCACCCCGCCGCGGCGTGAGTCTGCGGAAAGCCGCCATGGAAGCGGCGAGGCAGATTCGCGGTGCCGCAGACGCGCGCGGGGTAGCCGTCCGGTTGGCGAACGACCTGCCGGACATCCCTGTAAATGCTGCGGTCGTGGAGCTCTGCCTGTCCAATTACCTCTCCAACGCCGTGAAGTACTCGGATCCGAAGAAGCCGGATCGCTGGGCGGAGGTCAGGGCGCAGGTGCACGCACCGGAAACGTCGGGTGGAGCAGAGGTTCTCGAGGTCGAGGTGCGGGACAACGGGATAAGCGTGCCGGCCGACAGGCGCGACGCGCTCTTCCAGCGCTTCGAGCGCGGCCACGACGCGAACGCCACGAACCACGAAGGCGGCCTGGGCCTGGGGCTCGCCATCGTGCGTGAGACGGTGGAATCGCTGGGCGGCCACGCGTGGGCGGAATTCCGGGACGAGGGCTCGTCGTTCTTCTTTTCCGTGCCGCTGGCGGGTGACGTCGTCGCCCCGGATGGTGACGAGCGAGACCGGCCGGCGGGCGCCGAGCGATGGGCGGCGTAGCACGCAGGAGAGGTCGGTCGACACGTCCCGAGTGCACAGCTTCGGTGCTGTACGGAACACACGGACACGCCGGCGGTACGCGCTGGCGGTGCTAGTGGCGCAACGCGCCAGTATCGGGCGGTCGTTCGCCGCGACCTGCATGAACGGACGAGCAATAATGGGCAAGCCGGCGTCGACGCTGGCGTTTCTCTGGCAGTACCTCCGGCCGCGCCCGGGCGCGGTCCGCCGGACGGAGGTCGGATACGACCGGGCGGGCGAAGCGCTGCCAGTCACGCTCTACGCACCGGTACGTCAAGATGCCGCGCTACCGGGGTGGGTGCTGCTGCACGGGCTTACGGTCAGCGGGCGGGAGCACGCGTCGCTCGACCGATTCGCGGCGGCTCTCGCGGCCAGCGGCTCGGTCGTGTTCGTGCCGGAGATACCCGAATGGAAGAGGCTCGAGCCGGCGCCCGACTCGAGTCTGATGACGATTCGCGCAGCAGTGCGGGCAATCGGCGAACGCGATGATGTCGACCCGGACCGGGTCGCGCTGATCGGATTCTCATTCGGCGCGACGCAGGCGATGATGGCCGCCGCAGACCCCGAGTGCACCGGGCGGTTGCGCGGTATCGCGGCGTGGGGAGGGTACCGCGACTTCCACGACCTGTGCCGCTTCGGCGTCACCGGCGAACACGATTTGGATGGGCAAACCTATCGGGTGGACCCCGACCCGTACGGTCGCTGGTTGATGCTGGCAAACTACCTGACCGGGATCCCCGGGCACGAGAAGCACGAAGCGCTGGCGGCCGCGTTCCGGACCCTTGCACTGGAAGCCGGGAAGAGCGGTGTCTTCGCCGGTGATCCGGTCCACGACCCACTCAAGGCCAGGCTGCGGCGTACGCTCTCACCTGCCGAACGCGAGTTTTTCGACCTGGCCGCGCACCCGGCAACACAGCCGTTCCCGGATGTCGACCGGGGCCGCGAACTGGCCGTCGCGCTGGCGGACGCAGCCCTGGCGCGCGACCCGCTCCTCGATCCCCGACCATTCCTCCCGCGGGTTCGTGTGCCCACCTTTCTCGCACATGGCCGCGACGACCGGATCGTGCCCTTCACGGAATCACTGAAGACGGCCAGGGAACTGGCTCCCGGCTACGCGCGCCATTGCACCGTGACGGAGCTATTCACCCATTCCGGTGCTGCGGGTCAGCGGTTCGGCACGCCCGCGCACGTGCGCGAGGTAGTACGATTCGTGGGGCTGCTGCGCGGGATCCTGAGAATGTCGGCGACGTAGGGCACGCGAAGGTGCGCCGTGACTCGCCCCACCTGCCATGCCGCAGGGTGAGGCACTGCGGTACTTGTTTACGTTCGATGTGTTCGACCCCGACCTGAATATCTTGCCGCTGTGGTGTATCCGCGCAGGCCGGATGGCGTATTCAGACTGTGCCTGCAGGAATCCACGGCAGTGACGGGCCGGTAGGGCTGGACCAGGTCGTGTCGAACCCGTTCACTCTCAGCGGGCCGCCGGATCTGCACTTCTGACCGCTGCGAGCGTGACCTGGCGCTCCCAGCACCAACAGCGCTCACCCCGGCTCATCCACTGGTCGCCGTCCCTCCTGGCCATTGATTTCGGGCTCGGCCCCGGATTGAGGTTACTCGAACGGGTTGATGAATTCCCCGATCAGCCCGATTTCCGGCTTCAGCTCGTGGCCGAGCTCACGGTGGACGGTGTCGCGGGCGAGTCGCATGAGCCAGACCACTTCGTCGGCGGAGGCGTTACCGAGGTTCACGATGATGTTGGCGTGCTTGTGGAAGATCTGCGCGCCTCCGTGCACCCTCCCCTTCAGGCCGCACTCGTCGATCAACCTTCCCGCGCCGATCCCTTCGATCTTCTGGAAGATCGACCCCGCGCAGGGATAGAGCCACAGGTCCGGGTGGCGGGCGTCGCGCCATTCGAGGTTCTCGCGGACCACGCGACGCAGCGTCTCGGGGTCTTCAGGCCGCAGCGCGAACGTCACCGAAAGCGCGATGTCGTCCCGGTCGTGGAGGATGCTGTAGTCGTAACCGAACTCGAAATACTCTCGGTTGACGGTGCGGCGGTCTCCCTCCTGGCTCAGGATCTCGCACGACTCGACAACTTCCTCGACGAACATGGTCCGTTCCCGCTCGGGCGCGGGCGAGAGGAAGTGGAGGTTCTGCCAGATGGCGCCACCGACCGAGCTGGGGATGCCAACGAAGTGGTGGAGCCCGCCGAGGCCGCGCGCGACGGTGGCGTCGATAAGGTCCGGGAAGACGCGAACGCCGCTGGCGCAGCGAACGCGGGTCTCGTCCAGCCAGGTCACCGATGCCGTCTCGTTGCGGATTACGAGGCCGCGGAAGCCAAGGTCGCCCACCAGGATGTTCGCCCCCATTCCAAGCAGGAAATAGGGGACGCCCTCCTCGCGGGCTATGGACACGGCCAGTACGAGGTCGTCAGTCGTACGGGCGCGGAAGAAGAGGTCGGCCCGACCGCCGATCCGGAAGGTGGTGAATGGTGCGAGACGGACGCCGTGCTCCAGCCGGGCGGGGCCGAGCTCACGGCGAAGCCGGTCGGTCGGGTAGCGTATCGTCAAGGTCGTTCGGGTGGGCCGGTGATCGTCGTGGTGAATGCCGGGGCATCACTCGCCGGGAACGACTCCTCGGAAGCTTCCTGCACACGGTCGTATTCCGGCGGGGAGGCAGTCGCCGACGGCTGGAAGTGCGGCGTCTCCCGGGCGACGGGCTGCAAGCGCGCGCCGGCGGGCTCCCGTTCCAACAGACCAGCCGCACCGGGGCCGGACAACGCGCGGTGAATGAGCATGCCTGCGGTCGCGCCCGCGAGTGTCCCGCGCCACCCCATTCTGAGGGCGCTGAGCAGGAGCAGACCACCGACGAGCGCCGAAACCCACCGTTCGCCTGAGGGCGTCGAGTCCGGGGCTGCCGTGGACTCCGTTGCGAAGCGAAGTTCCGTCCTGTTCACCTGTCATCCCTCACGATCCCGTGGTAGATACGGAGGAGACGACGCGCCGACGCGGGCGGCCGCTCCGAACCTGCGCCACGCGGCGCAGCACGCATGCCACCCTGACGGGTCCGGTCGCTGGGAATCCGCATTCATTCATCCCGTCCCACATGTGACCCGCGAGACTGATTCGTCGTTCCAAGTCGCGGGTCGGCCACAGCGGGTGCCACGTGTGGCGCAAGCGCAACGCACCGGACCAGCGACCTGCCTGTTCTCTCCGAATGCGTAACACGTTGTAAAACCTCGCGATCCAGTTGACTGCGGCGCGCGTCTGCTGGCTCCGGCGGCTGGAATGCCCCTTGCCAGTCCCGGCGGCAGAACCTGAAACACGACCGGACTCTGCCGTCACCACCGCCACCTGGCGAAGTGGGCAACTCGCCGGCGCGGCACGAGAACGCCCGTGGCACCCGTCTGCGCAGTCCATCGGAGGCGGGCGGTGGGTGATCCGCAGCGAAGACGACACGCAGTCGAGCACGCGTCAGGGGGTCTCGTGCACGGGATGAACATATGAGCACCACCTGGTTGATCCGTCAGAAGCCCCGTCCCGATGCGGTCATCCGGCTGTTCTGCTTCCCTCATGCGGGAGTCGGCGCATCGGCGTACCGCGCGTGGGCCACCGCGCTTCCGGAAGACATCGAGCTGTGCGCAGTCCAGCCGCCGGGGCGCGAGTCGCGGCTGCGCGAACCGCCATACACCTCTGTGGATGCGCTCGTCGCCGGCGCGTTCGACGCCCTCCTGCCAGAGCTCGAGCCACCATTCGCGTTCTTCGGGCACAGCATGGGGGCTACGGTCGCATTCGAGCTGGCCCGCCGCCTGGCGGAATCCGGGCGGCCGTCGCCGGTCTGGCTGTTCGTCTCCGGCCGCCGGGGTCCTCGCCTGCCGGACCCGGACCCGCCACTTCGGGAGCTCAGTGATACCGCATTCGTGGATCGCATCCTGGCCCGCTACGGCGGGATTCCGGACGAGATCCTGCGGCATCGCGACCTGCTGGAGCTGCTGCTCCCCGGGCTACGCGCGGACATCGCTGCGCTGGAAACACACAAGTACCGCCCCGGCGAGCTGCTCGGCTGCCCGATCACCGCGTTCGGCGGCACGAGCGATGACCGCGCGCGGCCGGTGGAGCTCGCCGCCTGGCGCACGGAAACCACGGGGCCGTTCGATCTCAAGTTCTTCCCCGGCGATCACTTCTATCTGGAACACGCGCGCGGCGCCGTGATCGACGCGATCTGCGCACGGCTCCGGAACCGGGTGCGACACACTCCTGCCTGGCAGCTCCGGACGGCCGTCGATCGCGAAAGGGTGGAGGCGTGATGCCGTCTCAGGTGCACGACAGGGGGATAGCGATCGTCGGAA
>DATMSC010000294.1:0-5278 GCA_035565595.1 Longimicrobiales bacterium
GCTATACCGGACACGGTAGCCGACGCGGGAACGGAGCGTTTAGTCGTTTCTGTACCCGTAGTATCCGGGGCCTGTAGCTCAGGTGGTTAGAGCGCACGCCTGATAAGCGTGAGGTCGGTAGTTCGAGTCTACCCAGGCCCATTTTCAGATTGTATGCCGCTCGGTGAAAATCATCGAGCGGCTTTTTCGTGTTCATCAACATACGTGACACCCTGCGCCACAGGGCCTCACGGGCCCGAGAGAATCGCGCCATTCCCGTCATCGGATTTCCAGAGACATCTGAGATGTCTCTCTGAGTTCTGGAATCTACAAAGCCAGTTGACTGCTGGTGTTTTCATTGGTGGACTGCTGGGAGATCCAGAGTCGTCCGCGCGGTCATATCAGAAAAACTCGTGTACGTATCGGCCGGTTCGATTGCTCCGCAAGTGGAGAGGTTACTGTGATTCGAGGCGCCGAAGTTTCTCTGGGTCCAGGGGTTGAGTGGCCCCCTGATCGTAGGGTGTTCGATCTTCTCTCAATCACCCCTTTCGAACGTCCGGATATCCGGTTGGCACGTGCGCTCCTGCAGGCGGGGAGCGCTGTAGCGATCGATTGTGGCCGTGACGAGTCATTGTGGCCGGAACTCTATGCGGAGTTCTCCCGAGGCGGCCTGACCGGCGCCGGTATCAGGTTCCCCGAGGGCGTGGCGCTGGATGCTTTCGAGCTCCCTGCGCAGGTCGGGTTCCTGATCGTGGCGGGTGACGATGTCGACCGGGTACCTCCTGACTGGCGCTCGGTTCCTCTGATCGCGCAGGTCTGTTCTGCCGGGGAGGCGGAGCGCGCGTTCGGCGTCGGGGTAGCCGGGGTGATCGCCAAAGGAGCCGAGAGCGGGGGGCGAGTTGGGACAGAGAGTGCGTTCATACTACTCCAGCGCATACTCGACCTTCCCGGAGCGGAAGGAGTCCCTGTCTGGTGCCAGGGGGGGATCGGGTTGCATACCGCTGCGGCCGCATTCGCGCTCGGCGCATTCGGGGTAGTCCTCGATTCGGTCCTGTCGGTCTTTCCGGAGAGCACGGTACCGGAGGAATTCAAGAAGAAGCTCCTCACACTGGACGGCAGTGAGGTCCGCACCATTGCCGGGTATCAGTTGTACCTACAAGGCCTTTCGCACCCCGAGTCGAAGTCGTTGGCGGATGGGGCGACGATCCGGGCGGCGCTCGCAGGCGGCGGGTACGCGGCCCCCCTGGCGATGGGGCAGGATATAGGGTTGGCGGCGGGGATGGCGCGGGCGTGTCCGACCATCGAGGCGCTGGTCACCGGGCTGCGGCTCCGGGTGGCGGGCCAACTGCATCAGGCACGATCGCTCCGGCCACTGGCCGAGGGTGGTCCATGGGCTGCTGCCCATGGTACCCGCTATCCAGTGGCGCAGGGGCCCATGACACGTGTGAGCGATACCCCGGCCTTCTGTGCCGCAGTCGCCGAAGAGGGTGGGTTGCCCTTTCTCGCTCTCGCCCGGCTGGATGCTGATACCTGCCGGTCGATACTCGAGGAGACTCGCGAGTTGTTGGGCGATCGGCCGTGGGGGGTGGGGGTCCTCGGCTTCGCCGATCCGGAGGTGCTGGGTCCGCAACTCGAATTGATCGAGGAGTTCGAGCCGGCCGCGGTGATCGTGGCTGGGGGCCGTCCCTCGCAGGCCCGTCCGCTTATAGAGCGGGGGATCCCGACCTATCTACATGTACCGGCCCCGAGTCTCCTGAAGCTCTTCCTGGAGGATGGTGCGCGTCATTTCATCTTCGAGGGTCGCGAGTGTGGCGGCCATGTAGGCCCGCGCTTCAGCCTGGTGCTCTGGGAGCAGGCGGTCTCGATCCTCCTCGAGTTGGAGGATCCGGAGAATCTGCAGGTCCTCTTCGCCGGCGGTATCCACGACTCTCGTTCGAGTGCGGCGGTCGCCGTACTCGCCGCCCCACTCGCGGCGCGTGGCGCGAAGGTCGGCGTCCTCATGGGGAGTGCCTATCTCGCCACGGAGGAGGTGGTTGCCAGCGGCGCTCTGACCGATAGGTTCCAGTCCCGTGCATTGTGTGCGAAGGAGACGGTACTCATCGAGATCTCGCCGGGGCATGCGATCCGATGCCTGCCGAACGAATTCACCCAACTCTTCGAACGTAGGAAAGCCGAGCTCCTCGCCTCCGATATCCCGCCGCGGGAGGTCGCTAGTGCACTCGAGGAGCTGATCAGAGGACGCCTCCGTATCGCGAGCAAGGGGGTCGAGCGACGGGGTGATGCGCTCGTATCCGTGGAGCGGGAGCGCCAGGATGCGGAGGGGGTCTACATGATGGGTCAGGTCGCCGCGTTCTTGGAATCGGTGACCACCATAGCGGAGCTCCACGCCTCGGTCACGACGGGCGCGATGGCGCACCTCGATACCATTGCCCTCCCGGCCCATGGTGCGGATCGGCCGGAGCCGATCGCCATAGTGGGGATGGCCTGTGTCTTCCCCGGCGCTCGGGACCTGGAGAGTTACTGGTCCAATATCCTGGAGGCCCGCAACTCTATCAGCGAGGTTCCCGACCATGTCTGGCGCTCGGAGCAGTATTTCAGAACAGAGGGACGGGGTGGAGACAAGACCTACAGCAGATGGGCGGGTTTCATAGACGACGTCGCCTTCGATCCACTCGAGTATGGTATCCCGCCGCAGTCGCTCTCCTCGATAGATCCGCCACAGCTCCTAGCCCTCGAAGCGGCGAAGCGAGCGCTCGAGGATGCAGGATACACGGAGCGGTACTTCGACCGGAGCCGGGCCTCGGTGATCCTCGGAGGGGGGCCGGGAGCCCTCGCCGGCGACGTCCGGCTGAGGCACACCCTGCCGCAGTACTGCGGTGATCTACCCCCCGAGCTGGAGGAGGTCCTCCCGTCGGTGACCGAAGACACCTTCCCGGGGATACTCGGGAATGTGATAGCTGGTCGGATAGCGAATCGGTTGGGACTGGGCGGGCTCAACTACGTGGTCGATGCTGCTTGTGCCAGCTCGTTGGCCGCGGTCGAGCAGGCCGTGAAGGAGTTGCGATACGGCACTAGCGATCTGGTCCTGGCTGGCGGCGCGGACTTCAGGAACAATATCCACCAGTTCCTTCTCTTCTCGGAGATCGGTGCCTTCTCGGCGACGGGGCAGTGCCGCGCCTTCGACGAGAGCGCCGATGGCACAGTGATCGGCGAGGGGGTAGGGATCGTCGTCCTCAAGAGGCTCTCCGATGCCGAGCGGGATGGAGATAGGATCTACGCGGTCATCGAGGGGATCGGGGGCTCGAGCGATGGCCGGGGGCTGGGGCTGACCGCGCCGCGGAAGGAAGGTCAGAAGCGGGCGTTGGAGCGCGCCTACGCGCAGGCCGGTGTACTCCCGGGATCGGTCGGGTTGGTCGAGGCACACGGTACCGGCACCGTCTTGGGTGACCGGACGGAGCTCAAGATGCTCACCGAGGTCTTCAACGCCGGCGGCGCGCTGGCGGGCCAGATCGGTCTCGGGTCGGTCAAGAGTCAGATCGGCCACACCAAGTGCGCGGCCGGGATCGCGGGGGTGATCAAGGTCGCGAAGGCGCTGCACCACCGTGTCCTCCCCCCTACGACGCAGCTGACCACCCCGAACCGCGGCTACCGCGCCGGGTCGAGCCCCTTCGTCCTACGAACGGAAGCGGTGCCGTGGTTGGGGGAGTCGGAGCGGGGCGCCGTGAGTGCGTATGGCTTCGGTGGCACGAACTTCCATGCGGTCCTGAGCGCTTACCGGCCACACCGCTCGAAGTTCGGCGCGAAGGTATTCCCCGCCGAGCTCTTCGCCTTCCGTGGGGCGACCGTCGGAGAGGCGCAGCAGACCATCAGGCAGCTGGCCGCTCATATCGACGAGGCGACCGCACCTCTCTCGTTGGCCGCGCTCGCGTATGCGGCGTGGAAGGCGGGAGAGGGTCCGGTCCAATGTGCGTTCGTTGCCAGCTCGATAGAAGAGCTCCGCCATCGTCTGGAGACCGCGCTCGAGCGGCGAGGTGGGCTGGAGATCGCCTACCGCCCGGAGACTCCGGCGGGGAAGGTGGCCTGGCTCTATCCCGGCCAGGGGAGCCAGTACCCCGGGATGCTGCGAGATCTCTTCGTCTACTTCCCCTCGCTGCGATCGTCGTTGGAGGATAATCCCGACTGTGCCAGGATGATCTTCCCGCCGACCGCCTTCGATGAGGAGACGAGGGAGGAGCAGCGCCGGCGGCTGACGAACACCACCCTGGCACAGCCTGCGCTCTGCATCGTCGAGTCGGCGCTCTCGAGTTGGTTGAGCTCGCTCGGGCTCTGCCCCGATATGGCGGCTGGCCACAGTCTGGGCGAGTTCATCGCCCTCTCGGGGGCCGGTGCTATGGAGCCTGATGAGTTGATCTCGCTGGCCCGAGCCCGGGCCCGTACGATCCTCTCCTCGATCACAGGCGATCCCGGGGTGATGGTGGCGGTCGCGGAGGATGCCCCGAAGGTGCTGGAACTGGTCCGTGACTTCCCGGAGATCGTCGCCGCCAACCACAACAGCCCTACGCAGACGGTCATCTCCGGGCCGACCGACCAGGTGCTGCGGGCATTCGAGCACCTGAAAGCGGCGGGTGTCCTGGCGAAGCGTATCGATACCGCCTGTGCCTTCCACTCGCCGCTCGTGGCCGCTGCCGAGGAGGAGACGGCGCGTCAACTCGAGGCGCTGCCGTTCTCCACACTCAAGTGGCCGGTCTATTCGAATGTCACGGCGTCGCGCCATGGCTCGACGCGTGCCGAGCTACTGGAGAACCTCAAGCTCCACCTGGTTTCCCCGGTCCGCTTCGTGGAGATGATCGAGGCCATGTACGAGGATGGCGCGCGTACCTTCGTCGAGGTCGGGCCGCGCCGCGTGCTCTCCGGCCTCGTCCGCCAGATCCTGGCCGATCGGGAGTGCAGGGTGATCGGGCTGGATGGGGGTGAACGGGGGTTGGCCGGGACGCTGGGCGCGGTGGCACAGCTCGCGGTCCTCTCGGACGGATTCGATGCCGAGCCGCTCTTCGTCGGGAGGACCGAGCCAGCATCGCTCTCCGAGCCGCCAAAGCTCTCGCCGACGACCTGGCTCGTGAATGGAGCGGGAGGACGGCCGTACCACTCGAGGAATGGAGTCGACGATCCCAGGGTGCGCCTCGCGGAAGGTCCGGTGGTCCGGTTCACGGGTGCGGGAGGAGACGGTGCCGGTGGGGCTGGGACGAGTGGTGTGGGGGTTACGAGGACGCCGGCCGCGCAGGAGGCGTTGTTAGAGTAT
>DATMSC010000295.1:0-9062 GCA_035565595.1 Longimicrobiales bacterium
TTCATCCTGCGCGTGGAGGACACCGACCTGGATCGCAACGTGGTCGGCGCCGAGGCCGCCGTCTTTGCCGATCTCGAGTGGCTGGGTCTCGAACCGGACGAAGCGCCCGGTGGTCACGGCCGGAGCGAACGCGGGGCGCACGGGCCGTATCGCCAGAGCGAACGGCTGGCCATCTACCGGGACCACGCGGATCGCCTCGTGGCCGCGGGCGTCGCCTACCCGTGCTTCTGCACGCCGGAGGAGCTCGAGGCGAAACGCGAGGCAGCGCTGGCGCGCGGCGACAAACCGCACTACGACGGCACCTGCAGACGCCGGGATCCGGATGAGGTTCGTGCGCTGCTGGAGGCCGGCGCTCCGGCATCGGTCCGCTTCGGGGTGCCGAAGGACGGCACCATCACTTTCGACGATGCCGTCCGGGGAAGCATCTCCTTCGACGCGGCGGAGATCGGCGATTTCATCCTGCTGCGTCCGGACGGCGTGCCGACCTACAACTTCGCCGTCGTGGTCGACGACGCGCTCATGGAGATCACGCACGTGATCCGGGGCGTCGGCCACCTGTCGAACACGCCGCGACAGGTCCTGCTCTATCGAGCCCTGGGCTTCGAGCCGCCGGTCTTCGCGCACATGCCCACCGTGCTGGGTCCGGACAGGCAGAAGCTCTCCAAGCGACATGGCGCCCAGGCTCTGGCAGACTACCGCAAGGAAGGGTACCACCCCGATGCGGTGATCAATTACCTGTCACTCCTGTCGTGGTCGAGCCCGTCGGGCGACGAGGTACTCGACCGGGACCGCCTCGTCCGCGAAGTCTCGCTCGACCGGGTGGGAGTGGCCGACGTCGTGTTCGACGGGACCAAGTTGCGGTGGCTGTCGGGGAAGCACATCGAGGCCATGGAGCTACCCGACCTCGTCGCCGCGATCGAGCCCTTCCTGGACCGGGAACGGTTCCCGTTCGAGGGGGATGCGCTTGCGGCGGCGGTCGCTGCGGTCCGGAGCCATCTGACCACGTTCGCGGAGATCAACGACCACCTGGACCCGTTCGTGGGGGTGCTGGACGCCGAGGGCATCCGGGCGCGCAACAACCTCGCCGGCGACGAGAATGCGCGGAACGTGCTGAAAGCGGCCCGCGCCCGTTTCGCTGACATCGATCCGTGGGCCCAGGAATCCGTCAATGCCGCCATTCGTGCCGCGGGGAACGACGCGGGTGCCCGCGGACGTGCGCTGTATGAGCCGCTTCGCCTCGCGCTGACCGGTCGGGAACACGGCCCGCCGCTCGCCGCTATCGTATTCGTGCTGGGGAAGGCGGCAGCGATCCGGCTCCTGGATGAAGCGATCGAGGCTGTCGGCGGGAATGCGTAGCACGCTCCGGCACCGCCCGGGCCCTTCGATTGACGGTCCATCCGCGGTCGTCCATATTCCGCGTTTCTAACTCCGATGGGGGTATGTGAATGCGCGGCCTGATTTTCGACCCATTCGCGGGCGTCAGCGGAGACATGATCCTCGGCGCCCTCATCGACCTGGGTCTCCCGCCGGAGTGGCTGCGCTCGTTCATCGCGTCGCTGGGATTCGACGGCGTGAGCGTGGTGATCGAGCGCGCGCAGCGCCGCCACATCGATTGCGGCCGGGTCCGGTTCGAGTTGCCGCACGAGCACGCCCACCGGCACCTGTCGGACGTTCTCCGCATCATCGAGCGGAGCGGCGCGCCATCCTCCGCCCGCGACCGGGCGAGTGATGCCTTCCGGAGACTCGCCTCGGCCGAGGCCGAAATCCACGGGACATCGATCGAAAAGGTCCATTTCCACGAGGTTGGCGCCCTCGACGCCATTCTGGATGTGCTATGCGCCATGGCGGCCGTGGAAGAGCTCGGATTCGAGGCATTCTTCACGCGCCCGATCGCGATCGGCACCGGGTGGATCGAAATCGACCACGGCCGCTTCCCGGTGCCCGCACCCGCCACGCTCAGGCTCCTGTCTGGAATGCGCGTTCGCGACACAGGGCTGGCAGGCGAGTGCACGACGCCGACCGGCGCGGCGATCGTGGCTACGCTCACCGGGGGGCGGGAGCCGCCTCCGGAAGTCGTGGTGCACCGCAGTGGTTTTGGTGCGGGTACACGCGACGACGCGGACCGGCCCAACTGCCTGCGGCTCATCGCGTGCGAGGTGCCGGGTGAACCGGCGGCAGGGCTCCACATGATCCAGGCCGACCTGGACGACATGGTGCCCGAGTATGTGCCGCCTGCGCTGGATGCCATCATGGCGGCCGGTGCCGTCGATGTCGTCGTGACGCAGGTGCTCATGAAGAAGGGGCGGCCGGGCATGCGCATCGAGGCGCTGGCCTCACGTGCCGCGCTCGACGCGGTGATCGCCGCAATCTTTCACGAAACGACCACCCTCGGCGTTCGCCACTGGCCGGTCGAACGCGACATCCTCCCTCGCCACGAAGAGACGATCGAGTGGCGCGGGCACGCGATTCGCCGCAAGCGCGTGCGCCTGCCCAGCGGCGAGGAGCGGGCGAAACCGGAGTACGAGGATGTCCGCCGCGCCGCGGACGCGCTTGGGATTGCGCCACGCAGCGTCAGGGCAGCGATCGACGCCGAGGTCCCGGCGGACGGCCGCTGACGCGTGAACGGAGGAGGCAAATGAGTCGAATCCGCCGATGCTTCGCCTTCTCGCGCGAATGGTGGTTGGTGATGGTTGCGGTCGTCTCGTTGCTGAGCTTCGCGCGCCCGCTCGATGCCCGGCAGCGGCCGACCGACGACGTGTACACGCGGACGATCGCCCTGAATCTGGCCCAGGCGAGGTCCGCCCGGAACGAGGAATCCAGGAATCGTCTCTACGCGCTCGCGCTGGAGGCCGCCCGGGAAGGGATGGAGCGTAGCCCCGGCAACCCGCGTGTCTGGCTGCTTGCCGGGCAGGCGCACGTCGCCGTCGCCGCGATCTCGCCGCCCGAGGAAGCGGCGAGCCTTTTCGCCACCGCGGCGGACGCATTCTCGCGGGCCGTGGCAATGTATCCGGATTACGAGGAGGAGGTCACCCGCGAGCGCGCGAACGCCTGGGTACAGGCATACAATGCCGCCGTGACAGCGCAAAACCGCGGAGAGATTGAACTCGCGATCCTCCACTTCGAGCGCGCCGACACCATTTTCCAGGGGCGGCCCGAAGCGCGATTCTACCTCGGTCAGCTCTACCACAGCACGGGAGACCTCGACCGCTCCATCGATGCGTATCGCGGCGCTCTCGAGATCCTGGCGAGACTCGAGGCGCTGCCGGCTGCCGCCCGGACCGCCGCAGGCGGCGGGATGAATGCCGTGGAGCGGGCCGAAATGACGGCCGCAGCGACTTTCAATCTCGCGCAGGTCCTGGCTTCCGCGGGGCGGGAGGAGGAAGCTGCCGAAGTCTATCGACAGGTTCTGGAACGCGACCCGGGCGATCTCCTCGCGCGTATGAACCTCGCGACGATCCTGAGCCGGCTCGGGCACCACGAAGAGGCGGCAGAGCACTACTCGGTACTCCTGAACCGGAACGACCTCTACGCCACTGACCTGTTCACCATTGGCGTCGGGCTGTTCCAGGCTGGTGACACCGAAGCGGCGTATCGCGCGTTCGGCATGGCGCGGGAGCTCAACCCGTACATGCGGGATGCGCTCATCAACGAGCTCTCCATCGGCTACCAGTACGCGACCGAACGCATGGCCCTCCTCGCCGCCGAGTCTGATGGCGGGGCGAGAGACGAAACTGCGAGCGAGCTCGCCGCACTGCTGAGAGATCTGGTCGACGTCGCCGCGCAACTCACGGCGATCGACCCGCTGAACCGCACGACCCGGGGACTGGAACAGCGCATCCATCTCGGGCTGGCGCAGTTCGAAACCGATCCCGCCCGCGTGGACTCGCTGGAATCGGTCGCGCGGCAGATCGAGCGTGAGGTCAATGGCTGGCAGTATCACGTGACGGATCTGCGTTCCGCGAGCAGCGGTCGTGCGATTGAGGTCCAGGGACGCGTCGAGAACCTGAGCGGCGAGGCCGGGCAGGCGGTCTCCCTCCGCTTCACGTTTTACGGAATCAACGGCCTGGAGCTGGGTACCCGGGATGTGGCCGTGACATTGCCGGCCGCACCCGACGCGGCCGGGTTCACGGTCGAGCACCAGGCAAACCTCGAGATCGCAGGCTTCGGGTACTCGCCAGTCGAGTGAGCTGCAGCGCGGGCGCGCGCCCCGGGAAGCCGCGCATGTTCGGCTTGTTGGGCCCGGTCTCCCGCGTTATTCTTTGGGTGATTGTGGGAGCCGAAATCGGGGCGGCCGCGAGGCCGCCCCGTTCCGCAGAGGGGTATGGTACGGATCGCCGAAGTCGTCGCGGGTTCGATTGCGGATGAGCTGCAGCTCGAGATCGGGAGCCGCGTCATCCGGATCAACGGCGAGCGTGTGCGCGACGGTATCGATTTCCGGTTTCTCGAGGTGGATGGTCAGCTCGAGCTGGAAGTGGTTACCGCCGACGGCGACCACGTGTTGTACGACATCGAGAAAGACGAGGGCGAGTCTCTCGGAATCGTCCCGGCGCCGGACACGATTCGGGAATGCGCGAACAAGTGCGTCTTCTGCTTCATCGATGGTAACCCCGCCGGTGTCCGCCCCTCTCTCAACCTCCGCGACGACGACTTCCGGCTATCGTTCAACTATGGCAGCTATGTCACGCTGACCAATCTCGGCCCGCGCGGCTTCCAGCGACTGATCGACCAGCGGCTCAGCCCGCTCTACGTGAGCGTTCACGCGACGGAACCGGAAATTCGGATGCGGCTCCTCGGCGTGCCGCGGGGCGGGGAGATTGTCGAACAGCTCCAGCGTCTGACGGAAGCCGGGATCGAGGTGCACACGCAGGTCGTGCTCTGTCCGGAGTGGAACGACGGCGAACACCTGGAGCGCACCATCGACGACCTCTGGTCGATCGGCCCGCGCGTGCTGTCGCTCTCGGTGGTCCCGGTCGGTCTCACGCGGTACAACCTGAACCGCCCCGTCAGGTTGCTCACGCCGGATGAGGCTCGGGCGGCCATTGCAACGGTGGAGCGGGCTCGTCGGCGGGCGCTGGATGAGCGGGGCGTCGGGTGGGTGTACGCGGCCGACGAAATGTTCTACATCGCTGGCGAGCCGATCCCACCCGCGGGGTACTACGACGACTGGCCACTCATGGAGAACGGCGTCGGCGCCGTCCGCCAGTTCCTCGACGACGCGGAGCGCGTGCTGCGTCGGCCCAGGCGGCTGGCGGGGCGCCGCATCGGGCTGGTCACGGGGACGCGCATGGCCGGCGTGATGGCGCCGGCCGCCGCGGATCTGAGCCGGCGCACCGGCGCGACCATCGACGTGCTCGACGTGGAGAACGAATACTTCGGCTCCTCGGTCAACGTCGCGGGGCTCCTGGCCGGCAGCGACATCGAACGGGCCGTCTCGGGCGTTGCGAACGAATACGACACATTCGTGATCCCGGCCCGCGCGCTGAACGACGATGACTGCTTCATCGACAGCCTTCCCCTGGCACGGCTGGAAGAGGCGCTCCGGCCCGCGCGCGTGGTTCGCGCCCTCCTCCTCTCTGACGCCATGAGTCAGTTGTAATGGCCGCGATTCCCACCGTAGCCGTCGTCGGTCGCCCGAACGTCGGCAAGTCCACCTTTTTCAACCGCGTCCTCGGTCGTCGGGAGGCGATCGTGGAGGACATGCCCGGCGTCACCCGCGACCGCAACTTCGCGCGGGCCGAATGGGCCGGCCGGCATTTCTATCTCGTGGACACGGGCGGCCTCGAGATGGAGTCGGACGAGCCGATCGTCGCGGCCATCCGGCGTCAGGTACTCGCCGCCATCGACGAGGCGGACCTGATCGTTTTCGTCGTCGACGGGATCGCCGGACCGCACCCGCTCGACGCCCGCATGGCCGAGCTGCTGCGGAAATCCGGCCGCCCCGTGGTGCTGGTCGTGAACAAGGTCGACCGGCTTCCGGGCGACCTCTCCTATCACGACTTCTGGAGTCTGGGTCTGGGCGAGCCGCTGCCGGTGAGCGCGATCTCCGGCCGCGGCTCCGGTGACGTTCTCGACGCCATCATCGAGCGCCTGCCGACCGCCGACCAGCCGCCGCCGGACGAGGACACGCTCAACGTTGCGGTAATCGGCAAGCCCAATGTCGGCAAGTCCAGCTTCATCAACAGGCTGCTGGGTGAGGAACGGCTGGTCGTGAGCGATGAGGCCGGGACCACGCGGGATGCTGTGGACACGCCGTTCCGCTATCATGGCCGCACTCTCAACTTCATCGACACGGCAGGTCTGCGTCGGCAGGCCCGGATCGAGGCCGGGCTCGAGTATTACACCTCGCTCCGCACTCAGCGGGCGATAGACAGGGCGGACGTGTGCCTCCTCCTGGTGGACGGGACGGAACCGATCCACTCCCAGGACCTGAAGATCGCGGAAAAGGCGTGGGCCGCCGGAAGCGGTCTCATCCTCGTCGTCAACAAATGGGATCTGGTGGAGAAGGACTCGCGGACCGCCATCGAGTTCGAGAGGACGCTGAGGCGGCGTGCGCCGGCCATGCGGTGGGTACCGGTGATCTTCACATCGGCGCTGACGGGGCAACGCGTCCGGAACACGCTCGACCTGGTGCTCGAAGTCGCTGAGCAGCGACGTCGTCGCATCCCGACGAAGGAAGTGATCGAGACCGTCGCAGAGCTCGCGCGAAAGCAGCCACCGCCACACCACCGCGGGATGCCGGTCAAGTTCCTGTACGCCACGCAGGCTGCCACCGAACCACCGACCTTCGTCCTCTTCACGAACTACGCGAAGGCGATCCCGTCGACGTACGCGCGGTACCTCCACAACGGGTTCCGGGAGCGCTGGGGCTTCATCGGCTCACCGATACGCATCCGCTTCCGGGCACGGCGGGAACGGCGGGAATGACCTGGGCCGGCGCGATCGTCGCATACCTCCTCGGCGCGGTGCCGTCCAGTTACATCGCGGGACGACTGCGGGGTATCGACCTGCGCCGGGTGGGGAGCGGAAACCTCGGCGCGACGAACGCGTACCGCGTCCTGGGCGCCAGGTGGGCCGTACCCGTGCTCCTCTTCGACATTTTCAAGGGGTGGGCCGCCGTATCGATCGTGGCGCCGCTCTTCGGCGGGACGAGCGCCGGGTGGTCGATCGCATGCGGCGCATGCGCCGTTCTCGGCCACACGTTCTCACCGTTCGTCGGGTTCCGCGGGGGGAAGGGCGTGGCCACGGCGGCGGGGATGTTCCTCGCCTTGGCGCCTCTCGCGCTGCTCGCAGGAGTCGTCACGTTCGCGGTCGCCGTCGCGTCGACCCGCACGGTTTCCATCGGCTCGCTCCTCGCCGCGCTCGTCGTGCCTGTGGCCGTGTTCCTCACGAAGGGCACGGGGGCTGTGCTCTGGCTGGCACTGGCCACGGCAGCCTTCGTATTCTTCACGCACCGCGCGAACATTCGCCGGCTGCTCCGGGGAGAGGAGCACAGGTTCGAGGGCCGAAAACGGAGTCAGGTATGACGCCGGTTGCGGTGATCGGGGCAGGGAGCTGGGGGACGACGCTCGCCGATCTCCTGGCAAGAAAGGGCAATCCGGTGCGACTCTGGTCGTACGAGCCCGAAGTCGCGCGAGAGATCAACGAATCCCGACATAACTCGAAATACCTCCGCGGGATACGCCTCGCCGAGCAGATCACCGCCGTCACCGACCTCCGACACGCGGTTACAGGTGCCGGGGTCGTGATCTCCGTGAGCCCCGCCCAGCACGTCAGGCGGATCATGGCCGGGGCCGCGCAGTGGCTCGATCCGGAATCGCTCGTGATCAGCGCGTCGAAGGGGATCGAAATCGGCACGCTCGACACGATGGCGGACGTGCTGAACGAGGTATTGCCGGCTCGCGCAGCCGCCACCTCGTGCTACCTTTCCGGGCCGAGCTTCGCCATGGAAGTCGCCCAGGGAAAACCGACGGCCGTAGCGATCGCGAGCCGGGACGACGCTGCGGCGCGCCGGGCCCAGGAGCTGCTACAGACCGACTACTTTCGGGTCTATACGAATTCGGACGTGCGCGGCGTCGAGATCGCGGGTGCGCTGAAGAACGTCATCGCGCTGGCCGCAGGCATGGCCGTGGGACTCGAGCTGGGCTACAATGCCATGGCTGCCCTCATTACACGTGGGCTCGCCGAGATCGCGCGCCTTGGCGTCGCGCTGGGTGCCCGACCGCTCACCTTCGCGGGATTGGCCGGTCTCGGCGACCTGCTCCTCACCTGTACGGGCGAGCTGAGCCGGAATCGCTCGGTGGGCGCGGCGATCGGCCGCGGCCAGACGCTGGAGCAGGCTACGGCCGGGATGGCCGCGGTCGTGGAAGGCGTCGATACCACCCGCGCGGCGCGCGCGCTCGCGGAGAGGACCGGCATCGAGATGCCGATCGTCGAAGAGGTATACGGCGTGCTGTTCCAGGGGAGGAGCCCGCGTGAGGCGGTCGAGAACCTGATGCTCAGGGAACCGAAAGCGGAGTGGTTGGATGAGTGATCTCTCTAGCGCTGGCGACACGGATCCCGGCGCCCGCGGAGGCGTCGCTGTCGAAACGGTGTCCCGGCCGAAGATCCAGAAGGAGTATTACTCGATCGGCGAGGTGTGTACGCTCGTCGACCTCAAGCCGCACGTGCTCCGGTACTGGGAATCGCAGTTCCCGGCGCTGAATCCCGGCAAGAACCGATCGGGCAATCGCGTGTACCGCCGGAAGGAGATCCGGCTGATCCTCCTCGTCAAGCACCTCCTCTACCGGGAGAAGTACACGATCGAGGGCGCGCGCCAGAAGCTCGAGCAGCTCAGGCGCGATGGCGAGATCCAGGACGTGTCGCGCCAGGCCGTCGACGCCGACCTGCTGGACTCGCTCAGGCGGGAGCTCACTCTGGTGTTGCAGGACCTGACGTTGGATGAAGTCACCTGATGCGAATTCTCGTAACCAACGACGATGGATATCTGGCCACGGGTCTCCAGGTCCTTGCCGAAGCTGCCGCCGAGCTGGGTGAAGTGCAGGTGGTCGCGCCGGACCGGGAGC
>DATMSC010000296.1:0-4482 GCA_035565595.1 Longimicrobiales bacterium
AGGGCGGAGGCAGCCGGGTTGTCGGGGTTTCGGGTGAGCGCGCGCACGTCGTGTCCCCTCGCGAGGAGCTGGCGTGCGATTGCTCCTCCCTGTTTCCCCGTTGCGCCTGTCACCAGAATCACTCGCCGCCGGGCCATGCCCTGCCTCCAGATCCGAGAAATCACCCTGCAGATACCCGGCATGGTCGGGGCCGCGGTGAGGCCGTGTCAAGTCCCCGGAATCCGCCTGGTGGCGATGCAGGCCGGTCTGGACTGTTCACGCGTCTCCCGAGGCGGTACAATCCCGGGCGATGATCTCGTTCCGTGAACTCACCAAGCGATTTGGCGCGCACGAGGCCGTGTCCTCGCTCACGTTCGACGTGAGGCCGGGCGAGATCTACGCGCTGCTCGGACCCAACGGCGCCGGGAAGACGACGGCGCTCCGGTGCCTGGCCACGCTAATGCGTCCCAGCTCCGGCACGGTCGTGGTCGGGGACGCGGACGTGATGAGTGACCCGAGGGGCGTCCGCCGTCGGGTTGGCTTCCTGAGCACCTCCATGGGGCTGTACGAGCGGCTCACCGCCCGGGAACAGATCGAGTATTTCGGGCGGCTGCAGGAGATGGACGGAACGGTGCTCATCCACCGAGTGGAGGAGCTGATCGACCGGTTCGGCATAGGTCCCTTCGCCGACCGTTATTGCGGGCGGCTCTCGACCGGGCAGCGACAGCGGGTGGCGATCGCGCGGGCAGTGGTCCAGGACCCGGAGGCGCTGGTGCTCGACGAACCGACGAACGGCCTGGACGTGGTGAGCGGGCAGGGGATCTACGCGTTCATGCAGGAATCGCGCAGCCGTGGCAAGGCCATTCTCTTCGCCACTCACAACCTCGCGGAGGTCGAGCTGCTCGCCGATCGCGTCGGGATCCTGGACGGGGGTCGCCTGGTCGCGGAGGGGACGGTGTCCGGGCTCCTGGAGTACACCGGCACGCCGAATCTCACGCGCGCGTTTCTCTCGCTGGTGCGTCACTGATGCGCAGCGTCTGGGCCGTCGCACGCAAGGAAGTGCGCGAGACGCTTCGGGACTGGCGGACGCTCGCCATGATGATCGGTGTTCCGATCCTGCTGTATCCCGTACTCCTCGTGGCGAGTCAACAGCTTGCGCTCTTCGGCATGCGGCGGGCAGAAGCCGAGGTCGTACGCATTGCCGTGATCGGCGCAGCGGCCGATTCCGTTCTCCTCCGCCTGGCCGGCGACGACCGGATCGAAGTCGTCGGCGTACCGGGGGCACCGCCCGACGGTGCCGCGGCCGGATCGGCCTGGCTTGCGGCCGCTGGCGTCGTCGATGCCGCCGCTGCGGGGATCCGCGCCGGCTCGCTAGAGGCCGTGGTCGTGCTGGAGGGCAATCCGTCAGACTCGGGCACGCTGTCGGCCGTCCTGCTGTTCGACGACACGAGCGACCGTTCCCGACGTGCGCGGACGATGTTGCGCGAGACGCTGGATGGGTGGGGGGAGGAGATGTTCGCGGCGAGGCTCCTGGCGCAGGGCCTCCCGGCAACGTTCGCCCGACCGCTGGCGGTCGCGGATTCGTCGCTCGCCCGACCGGATGAAAGGGGCGGCTACGTCCTCGGTCGTTTCCTGCCCATGCTCCTGGTCACCATCACGCTGCTCGGTGCGTTCTACCCCGCTGTCGACCTTGCTGCCGGTGAGAAGGAACGGGGCACCCTCGAGACCCTCCTCACTTCGCCGGCCCCCGCATTCAGCATTGTGCTCGGCAAATTCGTGACAGTGTCGGCGATCGCGCTCGTGGCCGCGGCCCTGAACATGGGGAGCATGTTCCTGACGTTCAGGACCGGGCTTTTCCAGCTCCCCGCCGAAATGGTGCTGGACATCTCGATCCCGCCAACTGCGTTGGTATGGATCTTTGCGCTGCTCGTCCCCCTCGCCGCTCTGTTCGCTGCGGTGTTTCTCGGGATCGCGGTACGCAGCGCGTCCTTCAAGGAAGCGCAGAACACGCTGTCGCCGCTCATGCTGCTCGTGTTGCTCCCGGCGCTTCTCCCGATCCTCCCGGGCACCGAGCTGACGCCGGCGCTGGCCATCGTGCCGATCGCGGGTCCGGCGCTGCTGTTCCGGGAGCTCATGTCCGCCAATGCAGGGGTCGGCATGGGGTTGCTGGTCATCGGCTCGACGGCGGTGTACGCGCTGGGCGCGTTGTGGTTCGCGGCGGACGCATTCGGAAGGGAAACGATTCTCTTCGGTGGCGGTGATTTGGAATCGGAGCCGGGGTCTCGCGTATTGCGCGGGTTTGGCGGACCGCGCAGGCGGGGGCAGACGCCGCGCCCCGTTCATGCGCTCATCGTCCTGGGCGTCGTGGCGGCGCTCAACCTCTTCGGCGCGCCGTTCCTCGGGGCGGCGCTCGGGCTGGAGCGCGCGCTCCTCGCGTCGCAATGGCTGTTGATGCTGTTGCCCGCTGTCGGGTTCGTACTGCTCTTCGGCTACGACCCTATCGAGACGCTCTCGCTCAGGCGGCCGTCCGCCCGGCAGCTTGGCGGCGCGCTCCTCATGATCGCCGGCGGCACACCCGTCGCCTGGTTCCTCGCCTGGCTGCAAAGCCAGCTCCTACCCATCCCCGAAGAGCTGGTCGAGGCGCTCACGAGGCTCGTCAGCGCGGATTCTTTCGGCCGCATGGTCTGGCTCGTATTCGTAGCCGCCATAACGCCCGCACTGGCCGAGGAGTTCCTTTTCCGCGGGATGCTGCTGGGCAGTACGCGGAACGCCATGAGTCCGGCGCGTGCCATTCTATTGAACGCGGGTATCTTCGCCATCTTCCATCTCTCGATCGTGCGGCTGCTGCCAACGGCGTGGCTGGGTCTGCTCCTCGCGTGGGTCGTCTGGCGCACCAGATCGATCTGGACGAGCGTGACAATGCACGCCCTGAACAACAGCCTGGTCGTCGTCCTCGCATCGCTGCCCGCGGCCCAGGATTGGGGCGGCGACGGGACCGAGGCACCGCCGCTGATCCTCCTCCCGCTCGCGGTGCTCCTCCTCGGGTGGGGCGTTCGAATCCTGCAGGAAGAGAAGCCGGCCGGCGAGGCCTGAGCTCGCGGCGGCGGGGCGAGATCCCGCCCGGTTGATCGTCGCCGAAGCCAGATCTTCCCGATGCCCCATCACGCCCGAGTCGCAGGCATGCGATCGGGTTGACACTCCTGTTCCGCGCGGCTTAGCATTCCGTATCCCCACACTTCCAGGCGCGAACCCCACCCGCAGGAGGTTGTATGGCCGTTGCCAGAGAATATCCCACCGAACGGATCCGGAACGTGGTAGTTGCCGGCCACGGCGGATCGGGAAAGACCAATCTGGTGGATGCGCTGTGTTTCGTCGCTGGCACCACCAAGCGGCGAGGCAGCGTTCCGGACGGCACGGCACTCACCATGTACACCGAGGAGGAGGTCGCGCACGGAATCTCGATCCAGACCGCGCTCGCGTTCGCGGAATGGCGTGACACCAAGATCAATCTGCTCGACACGCCGGGCTACCTGGATTTCACTTCAGAGGCGCTTGCCGCCACGAGGGTTGCCGACGGCGCTGTAGTGGTCCTCGGCGCGAACGCCGGGGTCGAAGTCGGAACGGAGCGAGTCTGGGAGTACTGCACGGCACGCGGAATTCCCGGACTTTTTTTCGTGTCCATGATGGACAAGGAGCACGCCGATTTCGATCGCGCAGTGAGTGAGATCAGATCGACGCTCACGCCGAAGGCCATACCTCTGCAGCTCCCAATAGGCAGCGGCGAGAGCTTTCGGGGTGTCGTCGATCTGTTGACCGGGAAGGCGCACCTTACCCGCGGCAACGCCAGCGGGGAGTACGAATCCGGGGACGTGCCGGCGGAGCTGCTCGACCAGTACGAATCGGTCAGGAACGAGCTGATGGAGGCGATCGCCGCGAGTGACGACGCCCTGCTCGAACGTTACCTCGAAGAGGGGGAGATCGACCTGGAGGCTGCGCTGCCCGTACTGAGGTCCGCGGTCATCCATGGCGAGCTGTTCCCGGTGTTGTGCGGCGCGCCGGATACGTCGATCGGTACACGGGAGCTGCTGGACGCCATCGTCGACCTGCTGCCGAATCCGGCGGAGCGGCCGGCCGAACGGGCGCGCAAGCCCGGCACCGACGATGTGGTGGAGCTGGTGGCCAGGGACGATGCACCGCTCGCGATCTTCGTCTTCAAGACGGCGAGCGAGCCGCACGTGGGAGAACTCACGTACTTCCGGGTGATCAGCGGCTCGATCGAGAACGGGCAGGAAGTCTGGAACGCATCCACGGACCAGCGTGAGAAGCTGGCGCACATAGCCCTGGCCCTGGGCAAGGAGCGGCCGGAAGTCGGGCGCATGCACGCTGGTGACCTGGGCGTCGTCGCCAAGCTGAAGAACACGCACACGAACGACACGCTCAGCACCGAGGCGCGCCCGCTGGAGGTAACCCGCATCGAGTTCCCCGAACCGGACATCCGGGTAG
>DATMSC010000297.1:0-6345 GCA_035565595.1 Longimicrobiales bacterium
CCGCGCAAGTACACCTGCGATGGCGCGAACGTCTCGCCGGCGCTCGAGTGGAGCGGTGCGCCCGCCGGTACGCATGCGTTTGCGCTCCTCGTCGAGGACCCGGACGCCCGGCGAGGCACATGGGTCCACTGGATCGTTTACGACATCCCGCCCGGAGTCAGTGGGTTCCCGGAGGGCGGCCCGATTCCGGAAGGCGCGCGGGAAGGACGAACCGATTTCGGGCGGCCGGGCTACGACGGCCCGTGTCCGCCGGCCGGGCCGCCGCACCGCTACGTGTTCCGTCTTTTCGCGCTCGACGATGGCGTCCGGCTCCCTGACGGCGTCGGCAGGACCGAGCTGCTGCGGGAGATCAGCGGCCATGTCCTGGACCAGGCGGAACTCACCGGCACGTATGGCCGGTGAGCTCCCCGCCAGGGTGCGGATCGCCGCGCTCCGTCACCGCCGCGGGACCAGCGCGATGGCGCGGAGCGGGCCGCCGGATCCACCCTCGATCTTCACCGGCAGCGCGATCACGAACGCACCGGTAGGCGGGAGCTGGTCCAGGTTGGTCAGGTTCTCGAAGCCGAGAACGTTGGCTTCACCGGCGATCCGGTGGACGATGAAGTCCTGGGACCGACCGTAGTCGATCGAAGCGACATCCACCCCGATCGCCACGACTCCCCGCTCCTGGACCAGGAGCCTCGCCGCGTCTTCGCCGTAGCTCGGGAAACGGAGCCGGGACGCATCGCCCGGCGTGTTGTCCCCCAGATACGCCAGCGCATCGGGCCAGAAGCGGCTCCAACCGGTGTGCAGCAGGACGATGGCGCCGGCGGGGATGGTGCCGTGCTCCGCCTCCCACGCGCGCACGTCATCCGCCGCGAGGCGGTAGTCGGTATCCGCGGCGGCCGCCGCGGTTGCGTCGATCACGACCGCGGGAGCGACGAGCCGGTCCAGGGGGATCTGGTCGGATGACCAGCGATTCTCCGCGAAATGGATCGGCGCGTCGAGGTGGGTGCCGCCATGCTCCGGCACCGTGATCGCGAAGGACGAGTAGAACCAGCCACCGTCCGTATGGCCGTACGCGAGGGTGTCCAGGGAATAGGTCACCGGAGACGTGGGCCAGAACACGGTTTCCGAATTGAGCGGGTGGGTGAGATCCACCAGCTCGAATGCGGTCAGGTCCAGCATCGGGCCGGCGACCTCGCCGGGATCCGGAGCTTGCGCGGCACAACCGAGAATGAAGGCCGCAGTGGTCAGGACGGCCACTCGGTGCATGGGTGACTCCTTGTTGGCGGGGGAGCGTCGTTACGGTATCCTGGGTTGGCAAGAACGGCGGCAGCACTCGTTTTGTCAACCGCGAGGCGTTGTCTGCACCGTCGTGGCCCTCGCCCAGCGGCCACTCCCCGCCTCTCCTTTCACGCCGCTCGTTCGCAACCAGGGTCCTGCGGTCAGCCGTCAGTTGCGCCGTGCAGCGGCGTCGGATGGGAACGAATTGGCGCCGATATGCGTCTAGCAATAGAACGGAGATGAATGAGCGCACCGAGCCAACGAGCGACGGGGTCTATCGGTTGCCGTCGGTGCGCGCTCGTGTCATCTTCCCGGACACCGCAACAGAACAAGGGAGGCGCTCGATGAAGAAGCTCATGCTCGTGGCATTGGCCGGCGCCGTCATCGCGCCGGCGCCCCTCGCCGCCCAGGCTGCTCAGGAGGGAGACCTTCACGAGTGGTCCATCGAATGGGGCGGGCGGACGCGCGACCCGTACGTTGGTCCCGACGGCAAGGTCTGGTTCGTCGGCCAGCAGGGGAACTACGTGGCGTATCTGGACCCTGCTACCGGCGAGCGGCGCCAGTACGAGATCGAAGAGGGCACGAACCCGCACAACCTCATCGTCGACGAGACCGGCATCGTCTGGTACGCCGGGAACCGCAACGGCAGGATCGGCCGGCTGGATCCCGCGACCGGTCAGGTCACGACGATCATGACGGGTGAGGCCCAGGACCCGCACACCCTGGTCTTCGACGGGAAGGGCAACATCTGGTTCACGTCACAGGGGTCGAGTCGCGTCGGTCGGCTGAACATGACCACGCACGAAGTCGTGCTTATCAACCCCTATCCCGAGGGACCGGCCAACCCCTACGGTATCGTCATCGACAATCAGGGTTATCCCTGGGTTTCCCTATTCCGGACGAACTACGTGATCCGGATCGACCCGAATACGCTCGAGGTCACCCGGTTCGCCAAGGCGACGCCGGAATCCCGCTCGCGCCGCATCGAGGTCACCAACGACGGCATGGTCTGGTACGTCGACGAGCCACGCGGGATGCTCGGCCGCATCGACCCGAACACCGGTGAGGTGCGCGAGTGGCAGACTCCGGGCGGGAGCGGATCGCGCCCGTACGCGCTGACCAAGGATGACCAGGGTCGCCTCTGGTTCTCCGAGACCGGACCCGTCAAGCAGCTCGTCGGCTTCGATCCGCGCACCGAGGAGTTCTTCTCGGTCAACGAGGTGAGCGGCAACATTCGCCACATGATGTTCCATGCCGAGACCGGCACCATGTGGTTCGGCACGGACCCGGGCTTCATCGGCCGCATTGTGGTGGGTGAACGCGGAGTCGTGATGCGTTGATTGAGTCCGTACCGGGGCGGTGGTGGCCGTCCCTCCGGCCGGCGCCCGTGCGAACGGGCGCCGGTTCGTTGCATTCTGGGCTTGCGCTCGCGCTGGTGGCGGTGCTCGCCACGGTGACCCGCGCAGGGGCCGGGGGCGAACCCGCAGGCGCCTACCCGGATGCGCCACCAGCAGGCTTTTCCGGCGGTTTCGGCGAGTCGACCTGTCACGCCTGTCACTTCACCGCAGAGCCGAACTCTGGTCCCGGCTCCGTCGAGCTGATCGGGCTTCCCGAGGCGTACGAACCTGACCAGCGCTACGCCATCACCGTACAGCTCGTGCGGCCCGGTCTCGTCCTCGGCGGCTTCCAGTTGACGGCGCGGTATGCGGAGACCGGGGCACAGGCGGGTACGCTGGAGGCGGCGCCTGAGGACGCCGAACGCGTCGGCGTTACAGTGAACAGGGACGTCGCGTACGCACACCACCGGCTGCCTGGCACCATCCCCGTGTCGACCGACACCGCCCGGTGGACCATCCTGTGGACGGCGCCCGGCGAGGGCGCCGGCAGCGTGCTTTTCCACGTCGCGGCGAATGCCGCCGACGGCGATGAGTCGACATACGGCGACGTGATCTTCACCGCGGAATCGGCGATCGCGGCCGGGGAGTGATCTCCGGCCCGGACCGCGGTACCCGCGAAGTCCAGGGAGAGGAAACGCGAATGGCGGAGTCATCTACCGAGCTGACCGGCCCCGACCTGCGCCTGGGCGTGCCGGCCAGCGCGCTCACCGACGGCGAGCCGGTCCTCGGTCACGTCGACGGCGAGGCGGTACTCCTGACGTTGCTCGACGGTGTCCCGTACGCCATCGGTGCGCACTGCACGCACTACGGCGGTCCCCTCGCCGACGGCGTCGTGGATGGCGGGACGGTGCGTTGCCCGTGGCACCACGCGTGCTTTGACCTGCGGACCGGCGAGGCGCTCCGGCCACCCGCGCTGAACGATCTGCCCCGGTGGAACGCCGAGCTCCGGGACGGCGTGGTCGTCGTGACGGGGCGGATCGAGCCACCATCGACGCTTGGCCCGGTGGATCGGCAACCCCGGGTCGCCGGGCGCGCGCCGGAATCGGTCGTGATCGTAGGGGCCGGCGCGGCAGGGGCCGTGGCCGCCGAGACGCTGCGTCGCGAGGGGTACGATGGTTCGATAACCATGGTGGATCCGGACCCCGATGCCACCGTGGACAGGCCCAACCTCTCCAAGGACTATCTCGCCGGCAACGCGCCCGAAGAGTGGATTCCGCTGCGTTCGCCGGATTTCTACGAGGCACACGACATCGACCGCATCCTCGGCCGGAGCGCGGTTGCGATCGACACCGCCGGTCGCCGGGTGGAGCTGGATGACGGGACCATCCTCACGTACGGTGCGCTCCTGATCGCGACCGGCGCCGAGCCGATCCGCCTCCCCGACGCAGTGACCGGGGGGCGCGTCGTACACTACCTGCGCACGCTGGCCGACAGCCGGGCAATCATTGCCGCCGCGGCAGGCGCCAGTCGCGCCGTCGTCCTCGGCGCCAGTTTCATCGGGCTCGAAGTGGCGGCGTCGCTACGCGCCCGGGGGCTCGAGGTCCACGTCGTAGCACCGGAATCCGTGCCGCTCGCACGCATCCTCGGCGTCCCGCTCGGCAGTTTCGTCCGCCGCGTCCACGAACAGAATGGCGTCGTATTCCACCTGGAGCGCACCGCCGCCAGCATGGACGCGCGGTCCGTCACGCTCGACGACGGAACCCGGCTCGATGCCGATATCGTCGTGGCCGGGATCGGTGTGCGGCCGCGTACGGCGCTCGCGGAGCACGCGGGGCTCGATATCGACAACGGGATCGCAGTGGACGCACAGCTGCGGACGAGCGCACCCGGGATCTGGGCCGCGGGTGACGTCGCGAGCTGGCCCGACCCCCGTTCCGGCGAGCGCATCCGCGTTGAACACTGGGTCCTCGCCCAGCGTATGGGACAGGCCGCCGCGCTCAGCATGCTCGGCGCCCTCGACCGCTTCGATGCGGTGCCTTTCTTCTGGAGCGCCCACTACGACGTCGTGATCGACGTCGTCGGACATGCCCGGGGGTGGGAAAGCGTCGAGATGACGGGGAGCCTCGAAGCGCGCGACGTCACCGCCACCTTCCTGGGCGATGGCCTCACCCTCGCCGTCGCCACCATCGGCCGCAACCACGACAGCCTGGCCGCCGAGCTGGACCTCGAACAGGGCGCCTGACGACGGCTCCTGGCGGGTACGGGGGACGGGGGGCGGAAAACCCCACTCCCCGTCGCCCGCTCCGTACCCGCACCCATACCCGTTCCCGATGTGTCGCACCCCCCGCAGGGGTCCGCCCGCTGACGCCGGGTCGACCGGCGGGTGAGCCATTCACTCCAGCGTACGCGCCTCCCGACGCCTTCGCGAAACCTCCCGTCATCGCGCCCCCGCTGGGCTCCCGCCTACACAGGGGACCATGGATCGTTCGTGGGCCGCGACCGCAGGCGCGGCCGGGCATCTCCACAGGGTGCGCCATCCGCACAATCATTCAGATTGCACCCACAGTACGAACGAAGCGCGGTCTTGACGTCAGAATGCCGAAGAATATACTCCACCAGAGCGGCATCAGAGAACGATGCAACGCAGGGCGAATCCAACCTCAGGGTGGGGAGGAAGCAATGGACGCGGTGGACCGGCAGATCGTGGCGTTGCTGCAGGAGAACGCGCGGATGCCGAATGCGGAGATCGCGCGGCGGGTCGGAATGGCGCCGTCGGCGGTGCTGGAGCGGGTACGGAAGCTGGAGGCGCGCGGGATCTTGCAGGGATACGCGGCGATCGTGAACCCGCGGTCGCTCGGATTCGGGCTGACGGCCTTCGTTTTCGTGCGCGCGGAAGAGCCGACGTGGGCTGTTGAGACGGCCGAGCGACTGGCGGCGATCCCGGGCGTACAGGAGGTGCATCAGGTTGCTGGCGAGGACTGTTTCCTGGTCAAGGTGAGGGTGGAGGACACGGACGCGCTCGGGCACCTGCTGCGGGACGAGGTCGGCGCGATCCCGTCTGTGCGCTCGACCAGGACGACGATCGTGCTCGGCACTGTAAAGGAGACGATGGCGTTGCCAGTTCGGCCGGCGAACGGTGTACGTGCGATAGCCGCGGGAGGTTGACATGACTCGCCGTTCGGTCGTCGAGCGGCCGGCGGCCGGTGTCGCGGATCCAGTGTCGAAACCCCTGGTGATCGTTGCGTTCGCAATAGTCTACATCGTCTGGGGTTCGACGTATCTGGCGATCCGGTACGCGGTGGAGACGCTGCCGCCGCTGCTGATGGCGGGGACGCGCTTTCTCGTGGCGGGCGGGTTGCTCTACGCGTGGTTGCTGCTGCGTGGGGAAGCGGGGGCGGTGGGCCGGCGGGAGTGGCGGGCGGCTTTCGTGATCGGTGGCCTGCTGCTCCTCGGCGGCAACGGGTTCGTCGTCTGGGCTGAGCAGTGGGTGCCATCCGGGGTCGCATCGCTCCTGGTGGGCACGGTACCCGTCTGGATGGTCCTGTTCGAATGGCGGCGTCACGGTGGGGACCGGCCGACGTCGCGGGTGGCGCTCGGGCTCGCGCTCGGATTCATAGGCATCGCGGTGCTGGCGGGCCCCGGGGACTGGGCGGGTGGCGCCATTCACGCGCCCGGCGCCGTAGCGCTGGTGCTCGCGTCCATCCTGTGGGCCGCAGGCGCGATCTACTCGCGGTCGGCGCCG
>DATMSC010000298.1:0-10975 GCA_035565595.1 Longimicrobiales bacterium
CGTGGCGAGCACGCTGGTCTTGCCGAACGTCCCCGTGATTCCGACCAGGGGGATGCGGTTGCCGGGGAATCCGTACCACGCAGCGGCGAACCCCGCGAGCGCCTTCCTCGCGTCCGGCACCACCACGACCGGCACGCCCGGGTTTTGGTCGGGAAGGCGTTCGGCGACCACCGCCGCCGCGCCACGCGCCACCGCCTCATCGATGAACGCGTGGCCATCGAGGCGGGTGCCACGGATCGCCACGAACACGTGTCCTGGACGTATAGTCCGGGAATCCGCCGATACGCCTGTGACGTTCGGGTCCGCGCCCGGAGCGCTCCCGCGTGACACAGGCGTACACGCCGACAGGAGTGAGCTCAGCGAGGTCGACGCCGCACCGTTCCTTCCCGTTCGAGTCACGCTACGGCGTTCGGTCCGGGTTCTCGTGCGCGGTCGGTGGATGCGCATGCGGGGATCACGGGAAGGCAAGCGACATGCCGGGCCCGAAACCGCGCGCACGGGTCTGGCGTAGGGTCAGTGGCCGTGCGACGCCCGTGCCGGCGCGCGGCATTCAATCCAGTCAACGCGGAGCGGAGAGGAATCCATGTCCGAACACGAGGAATCGCAGCAGCAGGGAACGAACGACGCGTCCGAGGCCGGTACCGGCAAGCGTCGCTCGCGCTTCGAGGAATACAAGGTCAGCGGAGACAAGGTCGTCTCCAAGATCAAGGAAGTGATCCACGAGGGAAACGTTCGCCGCGTGATCATCAAGAACGAGGAAGGCCGGACCCTCGTCGAGATCCCGCTCACAGTGGGCGTGGTGGGCGCGATCCTGCTCCCGGTGTGGGCGGCGATCGGCGCCATCGCGGCGCTCGTTGCGAACTGCTCGATCGTCGTGGAGCGGGTCGAGTAGAAGAAGGAACGAGTGACGCGGCTCTGGCCGAGGGCCGCCATTACGCCCTGGTGGAGAGCCGCGGCCCTCGGCTGGCGAGGCTATTCGGGAGTAGCGCCCGTTCCACGGGTCGGCGAGCGATCCCGGGCGGGACGCTTCGTGGGGACCCTTGCGCCCGCACGCCGCGCAAGGTCCACGATCAGGCGCGCGATCTCCGGCAACGTGCCGACCGGGGGCGTGTACCAGAGCTCCTGGCCATCCCGGACGGTGCGCGCGCCGTCGAGCCGGAGGATCTCCGGTATCGTCTCCCGCGTGTGCATGCCATCGGCAAGGAAGTACGGGACCAGGACGACGCGCCTCGCCGACACCGTTGCCACGACGGCGTCGATCCGCGGTTCCTGGTCCAGGAACCCGCACGTGACCCCGGCAAAGCCGGAGCGCCGCCGGAGTCGCGCAGTCAGGTCGAGCACGGTCCCGGCGGAACCAGGGTGTTTCTCGGTGCCGTGGCCGATCACCACGAGCGCGGCGTCGTCGCCGGGCCCGGTCTCTCCCAGCGCCCGACGTGCTCTCCTCTCGATGGTCCGGATCATGGCGGGGTGACTGCCGACCGCTGCGGTGTAGCGCACCCGTCGATCCCCCGGCCACGACGGGATCGCTCCATCCGAGCTCTTCAATCCCAGCTCCCGCGGCACGACACCGCGGGTGTAGTAACCCTCGGCCAGGAAGACGGGGACGATGTACACGTCTTCACTGGCGAGGCGTCCGACCGCGCCATCCAGGAACGGCGCTTCCTTCACGAACGCGGTGGCGACTTCGTCGAAGACGCGCCACCCACGGATCCGTTCCGCATGCGCGCGGACCGGTGCGCCTGCGTCGGTGCCGAAACTCGATCCGTGACCGACGAGGAGCAACGCCTGTGTCGGGCGGGGCGCTTCCATGATGCTATCCCGGGGGTGAAAAGTCGCCGGTGGCACCAGGTCGGTACCGGCGTGGTGTCTTCAGGGTGTGTCGCCGACCGTGGCGATGGCGCTGCGCCGATCGACTTCGTCCGCGTCCGACGACACGGCGTCAACGAATCCCGCGTCGACGCTCTGCCCGGGGAACGGAGACAGGCCGCTGCCTCCGGCTTCGAAAACGCGCCGATTGTCCAGCGCGGCGGCGTGACGGAGCAGCGCCTGAGCCAGCCCATCGAGCGTATGCTCCTCCGGCACGACCTCCACGGAAAAGCCGCGACGGCGTGCGGTGTCCGCCGTATCGGGCCCGATTGCCGCGACCGCCGCGGCCCCCGCTGACGCACCCAGCACGTCGGAAAACACCTCGACCGTGCCCGACGACGCAAAGGCCACGTAATCGACGTCGCCCGAATCCAGCCGTTCCCGAACGCCCGATGCGCCGTCCGTCTCGAAATGGACGCGAAACGCCTCGACAGCGTCGACGCGGTGGCCGTGAGCCCGGAGGCGGTCCGCGATGCCGGAAATGACGCCGCTTTCGCTGGGAAAGAGTATCGTGCCAGGCAACGCGCCGCCCACACGAGCCTCGAACGCAGCCACCACCCTTTCGGCGTCATACGTCGAGAGTGCAACGTCGGGGTGGATCCCGAAGCGGTGCAGCGCGGTCGTCGTCGCCGTGCCGCACGCCACGATGCGGGGTCCGCGAAGCGCGCGCGCGTCCAGGCCCGCCTCCACCAGCTCCTTCCAGAAGCGCCTGACAGCAATTGCGGAAGTGAACAGCAGCCCATCGTATTCACTCAGCCGGGCGGCTGCTTCGCGCAACGGACCCGGGTCCCTCGCCGGGAGCGACACGGCGGCCGGGAACTCGATCACTTCGGCCCCCAGAACCCGGAGGCGAGCGGCGAGGCGGGACGGCTGCGGCCGCGAGCGGGGCACGAGCACACGTCGCCCGAAGAGCGGTCGCGCCTCGAACCAGTCCAGGTGCTCCCGCAGCCTGACTACATCGCCGACCACGACGAGCGCCGGCGATCCGAGGCCCGCATCCGACACTGCATCCGCGACCGCCGCCAGCGGCGAGACGACCGTTCGCTGGCGCGCGTAGGTGCCCCACTCGATCACTGCCGTCGGGGTGTCAGGGGCCCGCCCGCTCGCGATCAGACGCTGGGCGATCGTGCCGAGCTCCTTCATCCCCATGTAGATCGCGAGGGTATGATTCCCGTCGCGCAGGTCGTCCGGGTCGGTGAAGCGCAGGGCGTCGTGGCCAGTCATCAGCGTGGCCGCCGAAGCCAGACCGCGGTGCGTCAGCGGGACGCCGGCATACGCCGCGACAGCCACGGCCGCGGTGACGCCTGGCACGATTTCGAACCGGACTCCTGCCCGGGCCAGCGCCAGCGCTTCTTCACCGCCGCGGCCGAACACGAACGGATCGCCGCCCTTCAATCGAACGACGACGGCGGCGCGGGAGGCTGCTTCGATCAGGATCTCGTTGATCCGCTCCTGCGACACGGATCCGTGGCCACGCCGCTTCCCCACGTCCACCCGCTCCGCGGAAGGCGGAGCCAGGTCGAGAAGACGTGGATGGAGCAACGCATCGTGTACTACGATGTCGGCCCGGCGGAGGAGCCGGGCCGCCCGGCGGGTGAGGAGACCGGGGTCACCCGGCCCCGCACCCACCAGATAGACGGTTCCCATGCGCAGCGTTACTTCTCGATTGGCGCGCGGACCGAGTTACCCCATTCCGTCCAGGAGCCGTCGTAGTTGCGGACGTTGCCAAAGCCCAGCAGGTACGTCAGCACGAACCACGTGTGGCTGCTGCGCTCCCCGATGCGGCAGTACGACACGATCTCGTCGTCGGGGTTCAGCCCCTGCTCCTGGACGTAGATGGCGCGCAGCTCCTCAGCCGGCTTGAAGGTGTGCGTCGCCGGATCGACCGCGCGCGCCCACGGCACGTTGCGGGCGCCGGGGATGTGACCGCCGCGCAGCGCACCCTCGTTCGGGTAGTCGGGCATGTGCAGCCGCTCGCCGCGGTACTCCTCCGGGGAGCGCACATCCACCAGCCGGCCATTCTTCTGCACGTGCGCCAGCACGTCATCGCGGAACGCCCGGATCGCGGCGTCATTGCGCTCGCCGACCACGATGTCGCCCTCGGGATACGTCGGAACATCCGTCACGAGCGGACGGCCTTCCTGCTCCCACAGCGCCCGGCCGCCGTCCATGATCCGCAGGTTCTCCAGCCCGAACAGCCGCAGGACCCAGAAGCTGTACGTCGCCCACCAGTTGTTCTTGTCGCCGTACAGCACGATCGTCGTGTTCTGGTTGATGCCCCGCTTGCGGAGCACCTCCTGCAACCGCGCCGAGTCGATGTAGTCACGGGTCACGGGATCGTTGAGATCGGCCACCCAGTCCAGCTTCACCGCGCCGGGGATGTGGCCGGTCTCGTACAGCAACAGGTCCTCGTTCGCCTCGATGAGGCGTACGTTTGGGTCGTTCAGATGTGCTGCGACCCAGTCCGTCGAGACGAGCACGCCAGGATTGGCATAACCACGCTCCTCGATCGGACGCACTTCAGGGACCGTCGGGTGCTCTGCCATGTGTTCCTCCTTGTGAGTTGGGGTCAGGGAATCTGGACACTATGGATGCCGCACTCGAGGCGGCCCAGACCGCGCCAGCGGCCAGCCCTTTCCGGCTCACCCGGCTGTACCGGACTCGTCAGGGGTGCGTCGCCGATGCTCGTATACCCCCGATCGTGCAACGGGTTGTACGGTATATCGTTATCGCGTACGAACTGCCAAACGTCCGGGCCCGTCCAGAACGCGAGCGGGTTGATCTTGCTGGGCCGGCCGGGCTCGTACTGCGTCAGGTGCGCCCGCGTCGGCGACTGGTCGCGGCGCCGGCCCGTGATCAGCGCCCGCACTCCGGTCAGCGCGCCCTTCAGCGGTTCCACCTTCGTCAGATGGTGGAACAGGTCCAGATCCCGCTCCCAGAGCCGGGGTCCATGGATCGCCTCGAACTCCTCACGACTGCTCGCCGGGCGCAGGACGCGCAGGTCCAGGTCGTACCGGCGACGCACGTTATCCACGTGCTCGAGCGTCTCGGGGAAATGGTAGAGCGTATCGATGAAAAACGTCGGGATACGCGCGCCCAGCTCCCAGAGCCAGTGGTTGATCATTACGCTGCCGAGACCGAACGCCGACAGGACCGCAATGCGATCCGGCGGGAACGTCTCGATCGCCCAGCGGAGTGTCGCCCTCGGGCTTGCGTCGAGCGGTGGCGGCTCGACGGAGTCCCACGGGTCATCCGCGACGGCTACCACGGTTTCGACTGCTTCTTCACGTACGGTCATGCCTGCCTCCTGCTCACGTTCGACGGCGCCCGGATTGGGCGCTTTCGTCAGCACGACTGATGGTGCACGGCCTGGGACTCATGCCGTCACGTGTTGCTCGCGGTTGCGTACGCCCGCATCAGGACGTCAGCGACTTCCGGGCGGGTGAACTCCGCCGGTGGCCGGCGGCCTTCCGACAGGTAGGCCCGGACCTGCGTCCCGCTCAGGAACACGTGCTGGTCCTTCCCGTGTGGACACGTTTTGGCCGTGACCATCTGCTCGCATGCGCGACAGTAGAAGGAGTGCTCGAACTTGAGCGGCTGGATGCCGAGCGCATCGCCGTCCAGCTTGTCGAAGATCAGCTGCGCGTCATAGGTGCCGTAATAGTTCCCCACGCCGGCATGGTCGCGCCCGACGATGAAGTGGGAGCAGCCGTAGTTCCGGCGCATGATCGCGTGGTGGATCGCCTCCTTCGGCCCCGCATAGCGCATGGCGGCCGGGAGCACGGCGAGAAGTACGCGATCCTGCGGGTAGTAGCGCTCGAGCAGCACCCTGTAGCACTCGACACGCACGTCCGCGGGTACGTCATCCGACTTCGTGTCCCCAACCAGCGGGTGCAGGAGCAGCCCGTCGACCGTCTCCATCGCGCACTTCTGCAGGTACTCGTGCGCACGGTGAACCGGATTGCGCGTCTGGAATCCTACCACGGTCTTCCACCCCCGCCGCTCGATCTCGGCGCGGACCTCGGCCGGAGTCAGGTTGAGCTCGGGGAAGCCGCTGATGTCGCCTTCGTACAGATAGTCGATGGGGCCAGCGAGGAGGATATCACCGGCATCGTACAGACGGGCGACACCGGGGTGCGCGCGATCCGTCGTGCCGAAAACCGCCTGCGCCTCGCGATCCGGATCCCAGGAAAAACGTTCCCGGACGTGGAGGATGCCGGCGAGCTGGCCGTCAGGCGCGGTGAGCGCCACCTCGTCGCCGGGCTTCACGTCCGCTACATCGGACGAATGCGCGGCGAGCGTGATCGGCACCGACCAGGGCAGCCCGTTCGCCAGCGTTGTACGCGTGAGCACCGCTTCGTAGTCCGCGCTGCCCATGAAACCCTCGAGCGGACTCAGCGCGCCGACAGCAATGAGATAGAGGTCGGAGAGCACGTGGCTCGGGACCGAAATGCTCTTCAGCGACGCTGCCCGGGCGCGCGCCTGCGCCGCGCCCTCGCCGCGCAGCACGCGATCTACGAGAACGCCGCCGTACGGAGGAATGATGCCGGACCCTGATGGGTCACCCGCGGATCCGATAACACCCGCCTCGCTCTCCAGATACGCCAGAACCTGCGCCACGCTCTCCTCGAGCGTGTGATTCGCCGTGTTCACGACGAGCTCCGGCGAGGTCGGCGGCTCGTACGGCGCCGAAATTCCCGTGAACTCCGGGATCTCGCCGCGGCGAGCCTTCTTGTAGAGGCCCTTCGGGTCTCGGGCTTCGCATGTCTCGAGCGGCGCGTCGACGAAGATCTCGATGAAATCGCCCTTGCCCATGAGAGCCCGCACCGAGTCGCGATCGGCGCGGTACGGCGATATGAATGCGGTAATGACGATGGCGCCGAAGTCGGTGAACAGCTTTGCGACCTCGCCGATCCGGCGGATGTTCTCGGTCCTGGCCTCAGGGCCGAAACCGAGATCGCGGTTGAGTCCGTGGCGGATGTTGTCACCGTCGAGGACGTACACGCGGTAGCCCCGCCGGAAGAGCTCGACTTCGAGCGCCCGGGCCAGCGTGCTCTTGCCCGATCCCGACAGACCCGTGAGCCACAGAGTCGCACCGCGGTGCCCCTGCGCCCGTTCCCGTTCGCCGCGGGTCACGTGCCCTTCATGCCAGTGGATTTCCCGGGCCACCGTCGACCCGTTGCTGCTTCCCACGTTGTCGCCTCCTCCAATCAGAGTTCCAGAAAACGAAACCCCGACCTGCATCGCGGGCAGGTCGGGGTTTTTCACGCGCACTCGTATGAAATCGGCGGATCACTCACGCCAGCACATGAATTCACCCGCGCCACCCGCGAGGGGGCCGGTACACGCGCAACACATACAGGCGCAGGTGAAGACGTCGTGCTCGAATCGCATGTAGTCCGTAGGTCAGGAGCGAGTCCGGTCGACGCGCTCGCCGTCGAGTCCGCTACATCCCGCAAGAGTAGCACGTCAACGGTGCCGCGTCAACCCGCGGTCGGCCACGGCCGCACAGTTACCGGTTGGGTGAAGACAGAAGCAGAGCGGCCCCGGGCCGTGGGGCCCGGGGCCGCTCCCATCGGAGAACCGCCGGATCTTACTCCGCGCTCTCGTACCGCCAGCCGTACACCTCGCCGGAGGTGTTTATTTCCACCGAGAACTCGGCCATCTCACCCTGCGCCGGCAACGTGACCGTGGCGATCCCCGACCCGACTTCGGTGCCGCCCTGGCCGACCAGATGGAACCGGAGCCGTGCCTGCGTGCCCGCCTCCTGGGTCAGGTTCTGGACGCGACCGCTCACGACGAGACCGACGGCGCCGGAGCTCAGCGCAACGCCCGTGACCTCGAAAGGCATCGCATCGTGGTCCTCGATCACCGAGATCAGCGCCTCATTGTACTCGTTGATCTGGGCCTGGTCCGAGGACTGCGCCGCCAGCGCCTGGTACGCCGCGGTCTGGAGGAACAGCATGTCGCGATTGAACGGGTCCAGATCACGCGCCTTCTGGGCCGCTTCCAGCAGCCGCTGGTACGTGTCCACGACTTCCGCCCTTCGTGCCTCAGCCTCCTCGGCGGCGGCGCTCCCCAGAGCCTGCAGCTGCTGCTGGCCGAGCATGAAGAGCGACTGAGCGAGGTTGTAGACCGCGTCGCGCGAGCTGGGATTCGTCGTGAATGCTCCGGCGAATGCGTCTGCGGCGAGATCGAATCTCTGCGCCTGGTAGAATCCGACGCCCAGGTTGAATTGCTGCTCCTCATCCAGCCCGGCCTGCGCGCCGATCGACTCCAGGATCGCCGCAGCTTCGTCTGCCCGGCCGAGATCGCCCAGCGCCGTCGCAAGTCGGACCTTTGCGTCGATAATACTGTCGTCGATCGCAATGAGCCGCTGGTACAGCTCCACCGACTCCTCGGCGCGATCCAGGTACTCCAGCAGGCGACCGGCTTCCAGGTACGCCGTCGTGCGGTCTTCCTCCCATTTCACGGCCATGGCCGAGTCCTGGGCGATGACCTCCGGCATTCCGCGCTCGAAGATGGCGACCGCGTCCAGATATGCGTTGGCCGCGTCCTCTGTGCGGCTGCCCGTCAGGTACAGGTACCCGAGGATCATCAGGTGGTCGGCGTACTTGTCGAAAATGATCCCGGCGTTCTCGAAATGGCTGATCGCCGCCTCGATGTCGCCCGCGTTGTACGCCTCGGCCCCACGATTGTACTCCTCGGCCCAGCCGACCTCGCGCTCGTAGTCGATGTCCTCGGCGAAGCCGGGGTACAGCGCCAGCGCGCGGTCGAACATGGAGTCGGCCGCGACGTAATCGTTGAGCGACCGGTAGACCTGGCCGGCGATGTACCAGCCGTTCGCGTTCTCCGGTTCGGTCTGGATGCTCTGCAGCGCGCCCTGGAGCGCCTCGAAGTAGATTCGGGTCGCGGCCTCGCCCTGCTGCGCCCGCGCGATAATGAGGCGCTGCTCTGCGCGCTCCGAGTGCGCGTTGTGCCGCGGGGCCTGGGCCGCGAGAGGCGAGCTCCCGTCGACGCCTGTCAGCAGGACCGCGAGTACGCCACCCAGCAGCGCGTGGCGAACGTTCATGCGCGCGAACCTGTCGAATGTGATCATGGTGTTCTCTCCAACCGTGTTGCCGATGGGGCGGGCGCGACGGCGCAGTTTTCCGTTACCGACCGGCGATGCGCGAATCCCATGACGGCCGAACCATCCTCCGCCAACAGACTGGACGACTGCTCTGGGTTCGTTGCCGTTCCGGCGCTTTCGCCGCCTCCGCAGCCTCGCTGAATGCGCGATTCGTTTGCGACTTAGGGTCGCTCCAATGTACGGCCTGACGGCGTGACTGGCCAGTGTTACTGCTACCCGGGTTACGCGGACTACACCTGAGTGGCCCCGGGGTTTCCGGATCCTGCTGCGCAGGCCGGAGAATCGACCTGTGCACTTCACGACGCTTGGCGTTGGGTGGCGGCAGGTCGTACATTCGGGCATGGCCACACTGGTGCTCGTTCTGAGCGTCCTCGTCGGCGTTTCGTTTCTGTGCTCGGTGCTGGAAGCGGTGCTGCTTTCGGTCACCCATTCATTCGTCGCGCTGCTGGACGAGCGCGGGGAACCGGCCGGCGCGATCCTCACTCGCCTGCGTGAGAAGATCGACGAGCCCATCACGGCCATCCTCACGCTCAATACCATGTCGCACACCATCGGTGCTGCGATCGGCGGCGCGCTGGCGCTCCAGGTGTTCGGAAGCGAGTGGATCGCCGTATTCTCGGCCGTCCTGACCTTCGTGATCCTGGTATTCTCGGAGATCATCCCCAAGACGCTCGGCGCCACGTACTGGCAGACACTCGCCAGGCCGACCGCGTACCTGCTCCGGGCGTTGACGCTGGTCATGAAGCCGATCATCGTGCCGCTCTCCCTTTTCAGCCGGTTCCTCGCCCCGCGCGAGCGCGGACCCACGGTCAGCCGCAGTGAGCTGGAGATCCTGGCGGAGATCGGCCGCCGGGAGGGGACGATCGATGAAGCCGAATGGGAGGTCGTCACCAACGTCATGAACCTCGACCGGGTGACGGCGCGCGACGTAATGACGCCACGCACGAGCATCGTTGCCGTGCCCATCGATGCCAGCGTCGACTTCGCCATGAACGTGATGCTGGACGAGGGGCACCTCCGCCTCCCCGTGTACGACCGGAGCATCGACGACATGGTGGGCGTTCTCCTCGCCCGCGATCTCTGGCGCGCCCACCGCGAAGGCGTGCGCGAGATCCGGCCGATCGTCCGGCCCGCCACGTTCGTCCCGCCGACGAAGCCCGTCGAGGACCTGATCGCGGAAATGCGGAAGCAGCGGATCAAGATGGCGATCGTCGTGGACGAATTCGGCGGGACGGCCGGGCTGGTCACGCTGGAGGACCTGATAGAGGAGATCGTCGGCGAGATCCAGGACGAGCACGAGGCGGAGCCGCTGCCATTCGAGGAACAGCTCGAAGGCGAGGTCCACATTGCCGGCGGCGTGCCGCTGCGCGAGGTCAACGACCGCTACGATCTGGATCTGCCGGAAGACCTCTACGACACGATCGGCGGGTACGTCTTCGGGCGGCTGGGACGGGTAGCCCGGGTTGGCGACGAGGTCGAGTTCGAGGGCGGCCGCCTGCGCGTACTCGAAATGGACGGCCGCCGCATCGCCCGATTGGCGTTTTCGCGAGCCCCGGTAGTGGAAGCGTGATTCACGCGCGATTGCCCGACCGGACCGGAACGTGGAAGCTTTACCGGAGTTTCGGTGTACAACCCGGGGCCCTTCCGACGGTGACCACCGTTGTGAGCGGCGGCGCCACGGGGCACTTTGCCATGCGGCTGGCGCGGGTCCTAAGGCGGCCTCCTGATTATGCGAGTTGAGATCGAAAGGCATCCCGGCGCGCGATTCCTCCTGGTCGCGGCAGCGCTCGTCGTAGTCGTTTTCGGGCTGCGCGCGGCCTCGGCCATATTCGTGCCATTCCTCATCGCGCTGTTCCTCGCGATGCTCAACCTCCCGCTGCTCAACTGGCTCCGCCGATGGCGCGTCCCGCTCCCGCTCGCCGTGCTCGCGACCGTGCTCGTCAACGGGATGATCTTCGCCTTCGTCGTCATGGTGGT
>DATMSC010000299.1:0-4504 GCA_035565595.1 Longimicrobiales bacterium
GCAACCTCTTCCAGGTAGAACTCTTCGACGTCCTGTAGCATCCCGTTCACCGAGGCGGCCCGCTCCGTCAGGAGCGTAGCGGTGGTCAGGCGTTCCGCGTCCTGCCTCGCCGCCTCCCCCGACTGCAGCATCGACGCAACCCGGTCCCGCGCGTATCGCATGTCGGTACCGAATGCCGGCCCGAAGACGGCGAGGGACACGACCAGCCCCGCACCGACCGCGAACGCCAGCGAGGAGCCGTACAGGCGCGTATGCCACCGCGAATGCGTGGCCCGGCCCTTCACCTGGGTGTCTCCATGATTCGCAGCGATTCCGGTCCGATAGGCGCCGGCGATGGACTGCGCCGCCGGGGTGAGACTTGGCACGAGATGCAATCACCGTTCCGCACCGGTGTCGGGCATACCCGTTGCACGAACGAACCCGGGCTGCGACGAGGCGGCAATGAGGCGGCCAATGCGATTTTTCGGCGTGTCGCGGCGCCTGGAGGGTTCCGGCGCTGGACGTCACCGCCAGGCGGCGGAGCGGTTGCCGACGAACGGGGGCGGGGCTGAATGAGAGGAAATGACATGGGATGGGCGAGGCGAGACGAGTCGGAGACGCCGCGGGCGGAGCAGCGTGAATTCCGGGACGAGCGCGGTCGTCGCTGGGTGGGCACTGTCACGTCGGGGACGGACCGCGGCGGCGAGGAGCACGCCGAGGTCGTCTTCGTCTGTCGCGATCAGCCGAGTGAGCTGAAGCGCGTCGGGCGCCTCGACGTTCCTGCCGCGAAGGCGGACAGACGGTGGGCAGAGATTTCCGAGGACGAGGTGCGGGAGACGTTCAGGCGTTCCGAACCCGCTTGACGAGGTCGTCCGGTCCGTCGAGCCGGGCCGGGCAGGCCCATTACCGGTCCCGGCGATCTCCCCTCACCGGTGGCGGACACACAGCCGAGCTGTCGACGGTCCGCGTGCACCACAGGCCGACCCTTCGATCGGGCGACCACCAATCCGACGGCCCCTGCCCCGCTTTGCGGCGGTACCGCCGGACGACCGCGTAACACTGTGACATGGCACCACTTGCACTCGTAAACAGGGGCGATGAGGTTGCCCGGAGCATGGCCCGGGCATACATTTGAGGGGAGTCGCTCCTTGGCTCCCGCGGCATCGCGCCGCGGCGACTTCTGCGCGGGAGGCTCCCATGGCACTCTTCCGGACGTTGTACTACGGAGACGTGCATGTCGGTGTTGGCGGGCGCGTCACCATTCCCCAGGAAATCCGCGACGATCTCGGACTCCAGGACGGCGACATGCTGACGGTGCGGGTGGAAGAGAGCCCGACCGGGATCCGACAGCTCGTTTTGTGGCGTACGGATCGTGACGAAGAGGTTTAGGCCTCAATTCGTCCGACCCTTTCAATCGCCGTACTCCAGATCGACCCACCTGAGCAGCGAACGTAGCGGTTCACCGCCGTCGTGGTGCCATTCGGCGGGGGGCCATGGCACGTTCTCGAACGTCGTGATCCTGCTCGCCCCTGCGCGCGCGAGTCGTTCAGCGAGCGAGGTGAGCCTGGCCCCGCTCACGCCGGCGACGCCAACCGTCTGAAGGTATCGGGCGACGGGACGCAGCTCACGTTCGACGTCGTCCACGGCGTCCACCGGCACGACCCTCACCACGCGGTTCAGGCACGACACCGTGAACGGCGCGTTCTCCTCGTAGATCACTGTAAACGCCGTGTCGCGGCTCGCGAAGAGCTCGACCGGTTCGCCGCTGAGGGCGCGGAACTCGGCCGTTGCGCGGGCGTCGTGGATCGCCGCGGCCTCCGCCGCTGAAATCCGGCCCCGCGGAAGCGTCTCCTGGATGCCGGCCATGGCCTCGGCGAGCGCGCGTGCAAGCTCTGCGGGCGAAATCTCACCGCCTCGCTCCACGTAGACGACGTGGGGCGACACGCACCCCTGCTGATCGAAGATCGCGACGGCTCGCGCGACCTCATAGGCGAGCGCGGGTCCGTTTCCACGGGTGAGCGCGTCGGCGCCAATAACGCCGCAGGAGAGACGTGGCCCGTAGACAACGAGCCGCTGCTCCGTGCGGGTACGCGCGCGCACCGCCGCCACGACCTCCTCGCCGCCATACACGATCACTGCGTCCGCGGCGTCGAACGCCACCGTCTCGAGCGGTTCGTGGCCGCCGGGCCAATACGTGAGCGCGAGACAGTCGCCCAGCTCGCTGTCTACGCTCGCGAGCGCGCGCGCGAAGAGGACGGTGAGGAGCGGCTCGCCGGACGCCAGTTTCCCGGCAACCGCTGCCTTCACCAGCAGCGCCCTGACGACCGCCGTCACCGCCACGCCGGGGACGTTCCCGGCGAAGATGTGGAAGGCGAGGTCGGGTCCGAGTGCCCGGACCCGGCGGGTCACGGTCGATCGGGGCACCGGCATGGCCGTGAAGGCGTCCAGCACGCGGGGGTCGCCCAGCTCGCAGGTGAGGAGCCGATCGAGGACGGGCGCGCGCCAGTCGGCGGCCATGCGGTCCAGGGTCAGCCGAATCATCGGCAGCGAGTACCCGGTGATCGCGGGCAACGCGGATTCCGCGGTGCGGCGAAGCGGGTCGTCGTTATCGGCGAGTCGCGCGGCTGCAGCGTCGACGGCTGCCACGATGTCGCCCACGGGCCGACCCGCGAGCGCCCGCTCCCGCGCGGTGCCCAGCCTCCGGAGCACTTCGCGCCACACGCCAGCGTCGAGGACCGGAAAGCGGAGCACGACGTCATCGCCGTAGCCGCGCCGTTCCCAGCGGTCGACGTCGCGCGGATCGAGACCCGGCAGGTGGAACGCGTCGATCTCGAAGGGCACCGCTCAGCTCCGCCGCTCGTGCGCGGCTTCGAGGAGCAGGTCCATGGCGATCGAGCAGCCGCGCGGCGCCGCGCCGGCAACGCGGCCGAGGAGCTCGAAGCCGCCATCGTCCAGGGCGCGCCCGAGGTCCTCGGTCTGCACGCACGCGACGGATCCGAGGTTCGCGAGGTCGAGGTGTCGCAGCAATCCAACAGCTCCGGGTGGAACGGGCTCCAGGGTGTCCGGATCGACGACGGTGGTGCGCACCCATGGCGGCGCGCGCTTCACCCTCGGCGACACGCCCGCCGCGTCGTCGCCAGCCGGCGAGATGGCCCATGCCTCCCCCAGCGACTTCACCCGCTCCCGCAGCGCCACGTCGTACGCCTGTGAGAAGAGCTCCGTCATCCCGTACTCATTGACGCACGCGACCGGCCCGATCCCCAGTAGCGTCCGGTAGCGCTCGTGCATCTCGGCAGCGGACCACTCCCTGGCCGCGCCCTTGTAGCCGCCCGTGTCCATGAGGCGGGAACCCGGCGCCAGGGAGAAGCGCGTGCCGGCGGCGAGCAGGTGGTCGGTCCAGTGCACGAAGGCGAGGCTGGTGCCCACGATGCAGACCGGGGTGCCGGCTTCCTCGTGTGTACGCAGCGCGGCGTGGAGTCGGTCGATGTCGAGCCCGGCCTCCACTGTCGCGAAGTAGCCGCTCTTGGGAGAGCCGAGCCGGTCCATCACGACCGAGATCATATGGGAGAGTGAGGAATCCGGGATCTCGGCCGCGGACGGCACGAGCGAGAGGATCGGTAGCTCGGCGCCATCCGGGAGCACGTACGCAGCGAACGTTGGCAGGAGCGAGCCGTGGTAGAGCGTCAGGTCGAGGACGTAGTGCCGCCCCCGCCGCTCTGGCCCCCGTGTAGTGCCGCTGGTCCGGAACACGGCCTCGGCGTCCTCCGGCTTGCCGCAAACGAGGGTGACCTCCTTGAACGCTGCGGTGGGTACCGCCGGAATCTGGGACCAGTGCGTGACGCTGGCCGGTGTGCGGTCGCGGCGATCGCAGTACGCGGCGTACGGCCGGTTCCTCTCGTACTGGTAGTCGAAGACCCGGAGCGCGAGTCGGTTGAACTCGTCCTCGGCAATGGGCGAGTCGACACCCGCCCGGAATCGCTCGAGCAGCTCGCCCCGGAGCAGTGTACCTGCGCGGTCCAGCATGTCAGCGTGCGGCGGACGCCGCGGCGAGCAGGTCGTCCGGTAGCCGCACCGGCCTCGAGCGGGAGCGGGCGCGGCAGAGGTAGGCGGCACCGCCGTCCTGCGGTGGATATTCGCTCTGCCCGATCCGCCCGCCCTTTTCGAGCGTCCAGACCCGGCCGCCGGGCTCCTGCAGTGAGAGCGCAGCGCGGCGAAGCTCGCCGGCCGTGTCATCGTTCCCGACGATCACCACCTGGTAGGGCGGGTCGAAGAACTCCTCGACGGCGAGCGCGAAACCGGCGCCGGCCACGCCGTACCGCCCGGCCAGCGGCGAGAGCAGCGCGAGCGTCCGTTCCGCGATGGCGCGATAACCCCTCTCGCCCGTGGCCAGCGCGAGGTCGAGGAGGAACCGGGCGGCCTCGGCGTTCATCTCGAACGGCCGATCGGGATAGCGCAAAGCGCCGGGATCCGTCGGCGAGGACGGGAAATCGTAGAAACCTCCGCCCGGTGCCCAGAGTGTATGCTC
>DATMSC010000300.1:0-7483 GCA_035565595.1 Longimicrobiales bacterium
GGCGGCAGCTCGGGCTCGCGGAAGAGCGGGTGCGTGAGGGCGCGCAGGAAGAAACCCGTCCCACCGACGAGGATCGGCACATGACCCCGGCCCCGGATCTCGGCGATCCAGCGCCGCGCGTCAGCGGAGAATCTGCCCGCGCTGTAGCGTTCCGAGGGATCCACCAGGTCGAGGCCGTGGTGCGGCACCCGCGCGCGCTGTTCGGGAGTCGGCTTGGCCGTGCCGATGTCCATGCCCCGGTAGACCTGGCGCGAATCCATGGAAATGATCTCGCCGCCAATGGCCTCCGCGACGTGTATGGCGAGATTCGTCTTACCGGTCGCGGTTGCGCCCGTGATGACGAGTGCCGCCGGGCGCGATCCAACGCCGACCTCCGGCTCCGGGCGCGTGCTGGCCGCGTTACCGGCGACGGGGTCTTCATGTTTGGAGTCGGGTGCGTCCTGGCGGATTCCGGTGTCATCAGCCATGGCGCCCAAAGCGGCGTTCGAGCTCAGCGAGCGACAATCGGACGATCGTAGGGCGCCCATGGACGTCGTGGTGCGGAAGCTCGGTCGCGAAGAGCCGGTGGAACAGCTCGATCATCTCGCCATGAGTGAGTCGCTGCCCGGCCTTAATTGCGGCCTTGCACGCGAATGTCATTGCGATACGCTCGTGCTGATTGCGTGCCGCGCGCGTCAGCTCGCTCCCCTCCGCCAGCTCGGCCAGCATGTCGCGGAGGCAGCGTTCGGCGTCGAAATACGGGTGGGGCGTCGGCGCGGCGTGAACGATGATGGTCCTGCCGCCGAAGGGTTCGACCTCGAAACCCGCGCTCGAGAGCATGGACTGGATACCGTCGATCAGCGCGTACTCGGCGGGCGAGAGGCGGATCGTCAGCGGAAACAGCAGACGCTGACTCTCCAGCCCGCCGTTCTCGAACGCGGACATCATCTCTTCGAACAGGACGCGTTCGTGCGCGGAGTGCTGGTCGATGATGAGTAGTCCGCTGCGGGTCTCCGCAATGATATACGTGTCGTGGATCTGCCAGAGGCTGGGTTGAGGCTGAGCCACGACACCCGCCGGCTGCAGCGGATGCGATTCCGATTCGACATCGCCTTGCGACGCCTTTTCGCCGGGTTCGGGTGCCGCGACGAACAGCGCGAACTGCCCGCCCGCGGACCGGGGCGCCGTGCTCTGCCGGACGCGGGCACCGCCATTGTGAGTGCCACCCATGAGCTGCGGGAGCGCCGGTACACGGTCCAGTGTTGCCGCGCTCTCGATTCCACCCAACGCATCGCGCACGGCGGCCTCCACGGCGGCCTCGACCGCGAAGCGGTCCCGGAAGCGGACCTCAGCCTTCGTCGGATGCACGTTCACGTCGACATCGCCCGCTTCCGGTTCGAGATACAGGAGCAGTGATGGCCGGGCGCCGTGCGGAACGGTGGTACGGTATGCCCTCTCGGCGGCAATCACGAGGCCACGGTCGCGGATCGGCCGACCGCCCACGAACAGGTACACCCGCCGGGACGCGCCGAGGGCCGCATCCGGCCGGTGGACCAGACCGGCGATCGTCAGACCGGCAGCCTGATGGGCGACGGGCACGAACGTGGACGCCACCTCGTCGCCCCACAGCGCCGCCACCCGCGCGACGAGGTCCGATGCGGCAGGCAGGTCGAACAGGGCGCGATCGTTCGAAATCAGCCGGAATGCGGCGGACAGGTTGGAGAGGGCAAGCGCCGTCGCCGTCTCAGCGACGGCTCGCGTCTCCGCCGCCGCGCTACGGAGAAACTTGGCCCGTGCTGGCACGTTGAAGAAGAGGTTCCGTACGACGACCGTTGTACCGGGCTGCCTGGCGCAGTCCTCCACGCCCAGGATCTTGCCGCCGGCGATGCGCACACGCGAACCGACCGCGCCCACCTCGGCAGTCTCGATCTCCATGCGCGCGACCGACGCGATGGACGGCAGCGCCTCTCCGCGGAATCCGAAGGTACGCACCGCCTTCAGATCCTCTACCGCCGTGATCTTGCTCGTGGCATAACGATCCAGGGCGAGGAGCGCGTCGTCCCGCCCCATTCCCGTGCCGTCATCCGCGACGCGGATCTCCGTCTTGCCGCCGTTCTGGAGCGAGATCTCGATACGCCTGGCCGCGGCGTCCAGGGCGTTCTCCACCAGCTCCTTCACGACTGATGAGGGGCGTTCGACGACCTCACCCGCGGCGATCTGGTTGGCCAGGTGGTCCGGCAGGATGTGGATGCGACGTGGCATTCAATGCGTTGGCATTCAGGGTTCGGCCACCATGCGGGCTGGCGGCGCAGCGTACCGGAAGATAGGCGAAATCGGAGTGGAAATCACGTCCGTTCACGGCGACCGCGGCGGCACCGGTCGACCATCGCGCTCGCCTCGCGGGTCACGTTGGGCTCACGCCGAGGCGATAGCACGACACGGCGTTCCGGGTCGTGAGCTCGGCAATGGTGTTCTCGTCCTCGCCGCGGATTGCGGCAATCGCTTCCGCGGTCAGGACCACGTACGCCGGTTCGTTCCGTTTGCCGCGGTGAGGAACGGGGGCGAGGTAGGGCCCATCCGTCTCGATGAGGAGGCGGTCCGGCGGAACCGCGCGAACCAGGTCTGCACCGCCGTAATTCCGGAAGGTGACCATCCCCGAAAAGGAGATGTACCATCCGGCCTCGAGGCCGACGTCGAGGAGACGCCGATCACCGGCGAAGCAATGGAGGATACCGGAGACCCCGTCCGCATCACGGATCGCCGCCACCACGTCGTCATCCGCTTCCCTGCAGTGGACGACCGCCGGCAGTCCCGACTCAGCGGCCAGCTCGAGGTGCCACCGGAAGAGCTCGCGCTGCACCGCACGGTCCGAGAAATCGTAGTGGTAGTCCAGACCGGTTTCCCCGATGGCCACCACTTCCCCGCTCTGAACGAGATCCGTCACACGTTGTTTCGCAACACGGTCCGCGCTCCCCGCCGCGTGCGGGTGAATGCCGGCTGTCGCGAAAACGCCCTCGAATCGTCGGGCGAGCTGGACCGCGCGCTCCGCGTCCTCGGCATCCGAGGCGACCGTGATGATGCGGGTGACACCCGCCTGACCGGCCCGCTCGATCACCGCATCCAGGTCGGCCGCGAATCGCTCATCGGTGAGGTGGCAGTGGGAGTCGAAATACACGGGGTGATCGGGCACTGGCTGCTAACCGCAATCTGGAGAGAAACCAGAGCCGGAGGCCGTGGCGCCCCGGCGGGCGGACCGAACCCGCCGGGTCACGGAAGTCGCGGGTCGGTCAGAGGGCTGCCCGAACGCGCGTAGACCTGGCGCGTCCGGTGGTGCCGCCACTCTTCTTCGCCTCCTTCTTCGGCCACCGCCTCTCGATCGCGAGTAGCGCCGGCGATGCGATGAAGATCGAAGAGTATGTGCCGACCACCACGCCGACGATGAGGATGAACGCGAACTCGCGGATCACGGCTCCGCCGAAGATGTAGAGTCCGAGCAAAGCCGCCAGCGTGGTGGCAGAGGTCAGGACAGTCCGCGGCAGAGTCTCGTTGATCGCCGTGTTCACGATCTTCTCGTACGTCTCACGCCGGCCGAGCTTGGCCACGTTTTCGCGGACCCGATCGAACACGACGATCGTGTCGTTCAGCGAATACCCGATGATCGTAAGCACGGCCGCAACTGTCGTCAGCGATACTTCGAGGCGGAGAATCGAGATCACGCCGAGCACCACGAGGATGTCGTGGAAGGTGGAGACGATCGCCGCGACACCGAAACGCCATTCGAATCGGAACGCCAGGTACAGCAGCGTGACGGCGAAGGAGAGGAGGATCGCGAATGCAGCCTGCCGCTGGAGCTCGCTCCCGACGCGGGCGCCGACAGCCTCCGTCCGGACGACCTGTACGCCGTCACCGCCGTACTCCGCCTGGAGCGCGGCGACGATCTCGTTCGCGACGCTCTCTTCACCGGCGCCCTCTTCCACGAACTCGGGCACGCGAATCAGGAACTCCGATTCCGCGCCGAACCGGGAAACCGTCGCTCCGGGGCTCACCCGGGATGCGATCTCACGGATCGACTCGGCAGTGGCCCCCTGCGGCGCGATCACCTGGACCATGGTGCCGCCGGTGAAATCCACGCCGTAGTTCATCCAGGACCCGGCGGAGAACTGGAGCGCGATCATTCCGACGACGAGCGCGGCGCACACGGCCACGCTCACCTTCACGAAAAGGCCGCGCCGGCCGATGAAATCGTAGTTCGCGTTGGCGAATATCCGCATGGGAACCGAATCAACTCCTCGTCAGATGCTCAGGGGTGCCGTCGACCGACGCCGCTCCAGGTAGATCATGAACAGGGTACGCGTGACGTAAACGGCCGAGAAGAATGAAGCAATGATCCCGATCGAGAGCACGACCGCGAATCCGCGGACCGGACCCGTACCAAAGTTGAAAAGGATCAGCGCTGTTGCGAGCGTGGTCAGGTTCGAGTCCACGATCGCCGACATCGCGTTCTTGAATCCCTCTTCGACGGCGATTCGCGGCACCCGTCCCGCCGCTAGCTCTTCCCGGATACGTTCGAAGATCAGCACGTTCGCGTCGACCGCCATGCCGATCGAAAGGATCAGACCGGCGATACCCGGAAGCGTCAGGGTAGCGTTGAACCCGGCGAGCCCGCCAAGCAGGATCACCACGTAGACGAAAAGCGCACCAATCGCGAGTATGCCAGCGACGCGGTAGTAGGCGGCCATGATCACCAGCACCAGCGCGAGACCGATGATACCCGCGATCCTGCCGCGATCGATCGAATCCTGGCCGAGAGACGGGCCGACCGAACGCTCCTCGATGATCTCGAGCGGCGCGGGGAGCGCACCGGCCCTGAGCACCAGAGCCAGGTCCCTCGCCTCTTCGAGGGGCGCGCCGCCGAGCTGGATCTCGCCGCGCTGACCGATGCGGCCATTGACGACCGGTGCGCTGTGCACCTGACCGTCGAGGACGATGGCGATGCGTTCGCCAATGTTGCGCCCAGTGACCTGCTCGAAGGTGCGACCGCCTCGCCGGTTCAGCTCGAACATGACGATGGCTTCGTTGGTCTGCTGGCTGCGGCCGGCCGTCGCGTCCACGAGGTCCTCGCCGGACATGAAGGCCGGGTCTTCGAGGACATACAGGACGCGATAGAGCTGCGCGGCCATGGAGGTAGGCTGCGTGTGCCAGCGGAGCGCGATTCCGCGTGGAAGCGCAGCCTGTACCTCGGGCAGGTCGAGGTAATACCGAACCCGCTCGACGTCCGACTGCAGGACGAGGAATTCGTGTTCCGAACCCGCGGACGCGAGCAGGAGCGAGCTCAGCGGACGGATGTTGGATTCGGGTTCATCGTCGGCTGCCACGGAGCCCGAGTCGGCCGCGGCGGAGTCGGCGGCCTGAGCCGCGGTGTCGCCGCGATTGCCGAATACCAGATCGGCGATCGATTCCTGTGGCCCGGTGCCGGTACCAGAATCAGGCGTCTGGAACGCCGATTCGGGGAGCCCCTCGGTGCCGATGGCGGCGACGATCGCGCGGTCGATACGGGGAAGCGCTTCGCGGAACTGCCGGCCACCGGACAGGAGACGGAACTCGAGGAACGCGGCGCGCTGGATGATGTCCTTGGCCCGTTCCTCGTCGTCGACACCCGGGAGCTCGACGATGATCCGACGATCGCCGGACTTCTGGATCAGCGGCTCCTCGACGCCGAACTGGTCGATACGCGTCCGCAGAACCTGAAGCGCCCGATCGGTGGCGTCCGCCATCGCTTCGGGCGTCATGGTGCCGTCCGGATCCGCGACCTCGACCTTCAGGTGCATACCGCCCTGGAGGTCCAGGCCGAGTTTCAGCCCGTTGCTGAAGATGTACCATCCGGCAACGACGAGCGTGAGAAGGATGACCGCGATTCGGCCTTTGAGGCTGCCGAGCATCGAGCGACTCTCTCCGACTTGAATCTGGAGGCGGGAACGCCTGCCGCCCACACGTCCGCGAAACAAACCAATTTCGCGGGTTTGGGCGCCATTGTCAATCGACGTGGGCGGGCCAGCCGGCCGGGGGGCCGGCCGATGTCGTTTCGGTCCGCGGTCGCGCGCACCGGATGGCGAATTGGCGGATGGGCCCGGTAGGGATCGAACCTACGACCCTCGGATTATGAGTCCGGTGCTCTACCACTGAGCTACGGGCCCCGTGGCGGTCGGCGTGGCGACGTGGAAGTCGCCGCGTTTCGCGCCACCAATGCTGAAATGTAGTGGATTCGAGGGAGCACAACAACAACCGGCACGTGGCCCATGCCCGGCACATTGGCAGCTACAGGCGCCGGCGGAGCGTAGCGGCGACGTCGACCACTGCGTGCGGCCTGACATGGGCCAGCCGGGCAGACTCGATCCAGCCTTCGTCACCCGCATCGGTGGCGACACGCGCCCAGTCGCGGCCGCGAACATCGACGATCCGGAGCACCGCACCGCCCGGAAGGGTAGCGCTGGTGCCGGCGCGGAGGTTGGGTGCGTTGTGGATCACGGCCTCCCCGTCCAGGAGCACGGCGGCAGGTGACCTGAGTGCCGGGCCGGCGGCGTTGGCCACGGCCATGACGGCGCCCGCGAGGGCGGCGATCCCGGTAATGGTGCCGGCGCGGGCGTGCTTGAGTCTGCCGACGACGAACGCGCTCGCCGCGACGAACCAGGCGACGCTGGCGACGAGCAACGACCCCTCGGTGGAAATGGGGATGGGCGGCGTCACTCGCCGTATGACGTCATCTGCGGTGCCGAGCACCTGGAGGTTGTGGCGGGCGTCGGCATCGCGGGGCTGGAGGCGCAGCGCGACGAGCCATGCCCAGGTCGCACAGCCCGGCTCGCCCGCCGCGTGACAGGCCACACCGAGATCGTACCAGAGGTCGTGGTGGTCCGGACTTCGTTCGACGAGCCCGATCAGGGCGCGCGCGGCACCCCTGCCGTCGCCGTCGTCGAGGAGGGCCATCGCGTCCTCCACGGTCACATCGACATCAGCTTGCGGGGCCGCCAGAACGACCGCGCTCGGCGCGGCCGCGAGGCCGATGGCGAGAACCAGCGCCGCGCGCGCGACGGAGGTAGCGGGCGCATGCCGGGCCTGGCGGTCGACGGCGTGGATCAGCGTAGCGACGCGCGCAGCGGCCGCACGGCACTGGTCGGAGTCGGGCGGCGCAGGGGCGTATCGTGCGTCGCGCGCCCACTGCAGGACCTCCGCCATGCCCCGTGCGACATCGGTCGCGACACCGCGAGACTCGAGGCATGCCCTGATCTCCGACACCGGCGCGGACGCGATCGCCGGGTCGCCGAGGCGGCCCGCGAGCCACGCGCGGCACTCGGAGTTGAGGGTGTTCAGGAACACGTCCGCGTCTCCTGCCGCGAGTCCGGCCAGACGGGTGGTCAGCGCGCCGCGCGCCGATCGCAGCATCCGGGGCGAGGCGGTCTGCCCGAGCGGCCCGCGGTTTCTCCTCCACAATCCCCAGAGCAGGGCCACG
>DATMSC010000301.1:0-5674 GCA_035565595.1 Longimicrobiales bacterium
AGGGCGGAGCCGACGCCGCGCTGTGGGTCCACGAGCTGTACGGCGGCACTGGCGCGGTACTGCGGAATCGCGCGACTTCCGACGAAGACCCCGCCTGCCAGACCGATCGCCGTCGAAATGAGGATCAGCCAGATGTTGCGCCGGAGGATCCCCAGGAGCGACCGGATATTGAACGCGGGCGCGCCCGACGCCTCAGGACTCTCGATCGGCCCGTAGCCGTAGTAGTAGTCCTGCCCGGTGGGATCGTATGCACCGGGCGGCGGCCCGCCAGCATACGGTGCAGGGTAGCGCTCGCTCATGGCGTGATTCTCTCGACGAATCGGAATATCGCGTAGACTGCCGAAATGAAGCTGCTGGTTGGAACGATGTAGTCCCGGAAGATCGACCTGCGGCGCCCGACGATGACCTCATCACCGGACCGTAGATAGAACTCCGTGGCCTGCGGGTTGGGATCGGTGAGGTCGATCACCGTTGCGACGCCGTTGCGAACCAGGCGCACCTGATCCAGGCGCCCCCGTTCTGTGGGGCCGCCCGCGTTCCAGATCGCCTGCGCCAGAGTCGTCTCCGGGGTGACCAGCACCGTCGAGGCCTGACGGACCTCTCCACCCAGGCGCACCCTGAAAAGCGGTTCCACGACGAACTGGGGACTGGTCAGGCTCTCAGACAGGAAATCCCGGAGTGATGCGATGAGCTGTTCGAAGGGCACCTCGGCGACCTGGATATTCTGGTACAAAGGGTGGAGGATCTTCCCGTCGACACCGATCTTGAAGTCGCCCGAATACTCCGGGAGGTTCCAGACCTGTATGCGGATGGCGTCACCCGGGTACAAGATGAGCGAGGCCGCCGCGCGCGATGCACCGGCGATGGTCTGGGCGTCGGCCGGTGACGCGTGGAACGGGGCGGCGATCAGGAGCGCTGCCAAGAGAAGCGAGCGACTGCGGATCATGTCTCATCCATTGGGTCGGGGTACGGTCATTGCGCGAGTGAAACCAGAAGATTCACGGTCTGTGGCCGGACGTCGCCACGCCAGCAGTTCCGAATAGATCTCGTGGATGCCCGCCCAAATGGCTTCCGGGCGAAAATCGCGCAACACGCGCTGGCGGCCTTCGAGACCGTGTCGATGGCGGCGTTCGCCGTCCTGGAGATAGCCCTGAATCGCCTCAGCCAGCCGGGCGGCGTCCCGAACGGGGACCAGCCGGCCGGTCTCTCCGTCGACCACCGCGTCCACGCAACCTGTTACACGAGTCGCGACGACCGGCAGCCCCATTGCCGCAGCTTCCAGCGGCACGTTCGGAAAGCCTTCACGATAGCTAGGAAACGCCACAATGTCCATAACGGAATAGAGCGGCGGCGTATCCCAGTTCTCGCCGGCAAGGTGGATGCGTGGATCCGATTTCAGTCTGTCGACGACATCTGCGGGGATCGGGTCGTGCGGCTCGAAGGGACCCACCAGGAGAAGGTGCAGCGACGGCCAGCGTTCGCGAAGCGTCAGCCAGGCCTCGGCCAGTTCCACGATCCCCTTCTCCCGCACGAGCCGTCCCACGAACCCGACCACCGTGGCTTCGCGGGGGATGCCGAGCCAGTCCCGGGTTCGCCCCCGGACGTCGGCGGGCAGGCGATCCGGGTTGAACCGGCCGGACGCATCGACGCCCTGTCCGCTGCCTTTGCCGATGACCACGAGTTTCGCCGGATGGCAGAGGCCGGCTTCGGTCGCCACAGCCGCCAGGGATTGCGAAACGCAGATGACTCGATGCGCCAGCGCGCACGACACCCGTTCTGCTGTCGCCAACAACCAGCGCCGTATACCGGAAGCGCCCATCATAGGGAGACCGCGCATGTGGTAGACGCGAACCGGTACGCCCGCCAGATACGCCCCGAGCATCCCGAGCAGTCCACCCTTGGGCGTGTGGGCGTGGACGATGTCGGGTCGTATCCGCCGGAAGATGCGGATCAGGCGGGCGAGCGCCATGACATCCCGGAACGGCGTGATCGCCCGCGTCATGGGCACGGCATGTATGCCGGCCCCCTCTTCGGCAATGACTGCCAACCGTTCACCGGGCGCCGTGACCACGTGAGGCTCCAACCCCCGCCGCTTCATGAAGGCGAGTTGCCCGCGCAGAAATGCAAGGGACATCGCCACGGTCATCACATGAACGACTGCGACCGGGCGCCCCGAATCATGCTCGAGTTTCACCGGTACTGAACCGGCCAGCGCGGCGGTGGTGGTTGTACCCGGCCCGGATACACCTCCGGGACAGGACGAACGTGGGGGCCGTACCGCGGGACGGCCGGTCGCGGCCGCCTGCGCGCCACTATGGGGATCGCCTCGAAAAGGATGAAGACGAACGGGAATATGAACAATCGCTGGCGCGCGATGATGCCGAGATTCGCCAGCAGCAGCCCGAGCATCACCGCGTAGAGCGGGATGAAAATCACCGCCAGGCGCAGCAGGCGGTCGGCGCGCCAATTCCTGAGTACGTATTTGAGATGCCGGCGTCGCCTGTAGGCGACCAACCAGAGGAACCCGATCTCGACCGCTGCAAACGCCATCATCAGGTTGTTCACGTCCCACGGGAACGGACGGACCAGGATGTTGACCAGCGCCATGGGCACGCCGGTGATGCTGGGTCCGACCGCTTCGATCTGGCTGCCACCTTCAGAAAGCGCCGTGTTGGCTTCCATGTAGTTCTGGATACCCCCCAGATCGAAGCCATCCACGCCCATCTGCTGAAATGACCCCTGTAGCCCGAAATAGCCGATTACGAGGATGACAATACCCTGGAGAACGGTCTTGGCCGTCCAACCGCCGGGAGCCGGGAGCCAGAACGCCAGCGTGACCGCGAAGAAGAGAACCGCCGCATAGGGTGGCCGGACCGCGAAGACGAGGAACGTCCCCAGCCCCAGGAGGAGCCAGTTGACCCGGCCGTTGCGCCCCACGAAGCCCCAAACCGCAAGCCCCGTCCCCATGAGGAGGAGCGATTCCTTGCCGATGCTCGAAGGCCAGAACCAGAGTGCCGGGAAGAACCAGACCCAGCGGGCGTAGCGCCACAGAGGGACGTGGGGGTACATGCGCCGGAACGCGATGACGAACCCGCACAGGCCCAGGAACGAGAACAGCGAGAAAAAGATGAAGGAGCCGAGATACGAGGGGCCTATGGCCCACACCACCAGCGAAGCGGGGTACGTGACGAACTGTGTGCCCCAGAGCGAGGTACGTGTCCACAGCATGGCGTCGTAGAACGGCGAGAAATCCCACTGGGCGAAACGGAGGGCATATTCCCGCGCGGTGTTGAAATAGAATCGCGCGTCGCCGACGCCACCGTAGAACTCCTCGATCACGGTATGCCGGGCGATCGCGCCGATCAGGCGAAGGAATATGGCGCCGACCAGGAGCGTCTTTACCGTGCGCGGCAGCCGCGAGGCGTGCGCGAGGCCGGCAAGCACCGCGACCAGTGCGATGGAAACGAGCAGGCCGAAAGTGCCGTCACTCACGCGCTTCAGCTCGCTTCCTGTCGGGCCGGAACCCGTTGATCGACGGGTTGCCGAGCGATCCTGTCATAGATTCCTTCGAGCGAACGCGCCATCGCGCGCATGTCGAAACTCTGCCGCACGATGTCGCGGGCGGCAGCGCCCATCGCTCTCCCCAGGTCGGGCATCGCCAGAACCCGGATCACCCCTTCCGCGAGATCCCCGGGACGACGAGGCGGCACGAGGTAACCGTTGCGTCCGTCGTGAACGGCCTGCGGAATGCCGCCGACGGCGGTGCAGACCGGAGTGCACTCCATGCTCATGGCTTCGAGGAGCGCCACTGGCAACCCTTCGAACTCTGATGACATCATGTAGACGTCCATGGCGGAGAGATACGGGCGGACGTCTTCGCGCAGACCAGCAAAGAATACGACGTCATCAAGACCCCTCGTCCTCGCCCGCGCCTCGATCTCGCTACGGAGCGGGCCGTCTCCCACCAGCACGAATCGAGCATCCGGAAGGCGTTCGCGTATCCTCGCCGCGGCCGCCAGCCAGTCCTCCAGCCGCTTCTGCGCGCGAAAAACGGCAACCGTCCCCACCACCGGCGAGTCCGGTTCGATACCCAGCTCCTCGCGGACCGCCGCGCCGGCGGCCGGATCGCGCCGGAACCTGTCCAGGTCGACGCCGTTGAGGACCACCTCCACCGGGACGTGCGAGCCCATGTGCTGCGCGATCGAGTTCGCCACATCATCCGATACGGCGATCACCAGCTCCTGCCAGCGCCAGGTGAGCCGGTTTAGCGCCCTGGTCCACGGGTGGTATCGCTCCTGCTTGTTGTGCTCCGTGTAAATGACCGGCACGCCCGTCATGCGTCCTGCCAGCCGACCGACGGCACCGGCGACCGGCAGATGGCAGTGGACCAGTTCGATTCCGTGCTCGCGAATGTATCGCGCCACCCGCCTCGCGGACATGAGGATGCGCGCGTTGCCGGACGCGGCCAGGCAGTCGACGGGCGCGCCCTGATCCACCAGCGCCGGCACGAGTGCATCCTTCCAGGGCAGGAAGTACGCATAACGGAATTCGAATCGGCTCCGGTCCGCGAAGCGCAGCCCTTCCGGCAACAGCATCTCGGCCCCGCCGCGCCCGAGACTCTTGATGAGGTGGAGCACCCTCATGCGCTCACGCGGGTCGAGAGCAACTTCGCGTATAGGGTTTCGTAATCGCTCACGATCGATTCGAGGTCGTACGCGGAGCGCGCCAGCGCGCGGGCACCGGCGCCGAGCGTGGAGCGGTACTCGGGACCGGAGAGTAACGCATCAACGGTCGCGACGAAACCCTCCATGTCTCCCGGCGGCACGACTCGCCCCGTTTTACCGTCGACGACCACCTCGCGGACTCCGCCCACGTCCGTCGCCACGGACGGCACTCCCTGCGCGGCGGCTTCCAGAATGACCCCGGGCAATCCTTCCACGAGGCTCGGGAGGACGAAGAGATCGGCGGCAGCCATCAGCTGCGCGGCGTCATCGCGAGAGCCGAGCAGATGGACGACGCCGCCGAGACCGAGCTCCCCGACACGCGCCTCGACCTGTGGGCGTAGCGCGCCATCCCCGAGGAGAACGAGGTGTGCCAGTGGCTGCCGCTCGCGGATCCGGCGGAACGCGTCCACCAGCCAGATGTGATTCTTTTCCGGGGAGAAGCTGCCCGCGTGGAACACGAGCACCGAATCGGACGGCGCGCCCGTCAGTTCCAGGAGGGCGCGTCGGGCGTCATTGCGGCGCACCTCAGCCGGTATGCGAACCGCCTGCGGAATGACCGTGAGCCGGTCTGGCGGGAGGTCATAGGTCTCCGCGAAGTCCCGCGCCGAAGCCCGGCTCACGGCAACCACGTGGTCCACCCGCCCGACAAGCCAGCGATTGAAGGATCGGTGAACCGGACCGCGAAGCCATCGGCTGGCGACGCTGATGTTGCGGTACACCAGCCGCCACGGCCGCCGCCCTGGCGAGTCCGCCAGCACCGAGTACTTCAATGTGTCGGATCCGTTGGCCTGGACTACATCGGGGCGGAACTCGCGGATCAGCGACGCTACCGCCTTTGCCGCCGACCGGCTGTAGAATCGCCGCTCGGCCGCGACGAGGTCCCGGAAAGTCGCGCGCTCCGGCGTCAGCAGTGTGCCACGCGGAGAATAGATTCCGGCGACCAGAACCTC
>DATMSC010000302.1:0-1620 GCA_035565595.1 Longimicrobiales bacterium
CCGCGCAAGCTCCAGCGTCCGGTCGGTATTGTACGCGGGGTTCGCGACGCGCACCCGCGGCACCGCGATCGCAACACGCACGAACCCGTGCGTGTAGATCGAATGGAACGACCGCTCCCGTTGCATTCACCCTCGTCAGCCCGTCGTCGAGTCGCACGGGCAAGCAGGTGGGCGCGCCCGGGCACACTTCCCGGCAAACCAGTCTCCGCGCCAGAGCCAGTGGCGTCTCAGGGCTAATTTCGCCCCCGCTCGCCACGGGTAGCAAGGCCGGGCGAAATTTCGCCGGTGAAGAGGAGGCCGGCGGCATGCCGCGGTGGCCTCGTTGACGCCTGCCGGGCTTGACCTCGCCAGCTCATCGGCTACCATTGAGGGCCCGTCTCCGAGAGGCGGTACGATCCGGATTCTTCCCGACAGAGACCATCCAGCGGAGGTGCGCATGGCGCAGGTACGGGTACTGGTAGGGACCCGCAAAGGGGCATTCATCATCACATCCGACGGGTCCCGACGGGCATGGAAGATCGACGGCCCGCACTTCCCCGGCTGGGAGGTCATGCACGTGAAGGGTTCGCCGGTGAATCCTGATCGCCTGTATGCATCCGCGTGGACTGAATGGCATGGCCAGGTGGTGCAGCGATCGAACGACGGCGGGAAGAGCTGGGAGACGGTGGGCAACGAGTTCGCCTATCAGGGTGAGGCTGGCACACATCAGTGGTACGACGGCACGCCGCATCCCTGGGATTTCAAGCGCGTCTGGCACTTCGAGCCATCGTGGGAGGATCCGGACACCGTGTTCGCCGGCGTCGAAGATGCCGCCATTTTCAAGTCGACCGACGGCGGCGTGACGTGGTCCGAGCTCCCTGGTCTCAGGACGCACTCGACCGGACAGACGTGGGCGCCCGGCGCCGGCGGAATGTGCCTGCACACGATCCTCATCGACCCGACGAATCCGAGCAGGATGTTCGTGGCGATCTCGGCCGCCGGCGTGTTCCGATCGGATGACGGTGGCGCGACGTGGGAGGTCGCCACCCATGGCCTGGAGTCCGACTTCCTCCCGGATCCGAAAGCGGCTGTGGGCCACTGCGTCCACCGCATCGCAATGCACCCGTCCCGGCCGGAGACGCTCTTCATGCAGAAGCACTGGCACGTGTGCCGCAGCGATGACGCCGGGCGCCACTGGACGAAGGTGAGCGGCAATCTCCCCTCCGATTTCGGGTTCCCCATCGCCGTGCACGCCCACGAGCCGGAAACGATATACGTGGTCCCGATCCAGAGCGATCACCACCACTTCCCGGCGGATGCGAAGCTGCGGGTCTACCGGAGCCGGACGGGCGGCGACGAGTGGGAGGCGTTGACGGCCGGTCTGCCGCAGGAGCACTGCTACGTGAACGTCCTTCGCGAAGCCATGGCCGTCGATTCGCTGGACAGTTGCGGCATCTATTTCGGCACGACGGGTGGCCAGGTGTACGCCTCGGCGGACGACGGCGACACGTGGATGACGATCGCGGAACACCTGCCGCCGGTCGTCGCCGTCGAAGTCCAGACTCTCGAGTAGTAATGTCGACGATTCGGGTCGCGTTGCCGGCGCACCTGCGCGCGCTGGCCGGGGTGGGTGCGGAGATA
>DATMSC010000303.1:0-2260 GCA_035565595.1 Longimicrobiales bacterium
ACGCACCCTGACTATTTCCCCCTGATCGTCATGAACACGATCCTGGGTGGCGCCTTCACCAGCCGGCTGAACATGACGCTACGCGAGCGGCTGGGGTTCACGTACGGAGTGAGCAGCAGGTTCGGCTACCGCCGTCGCCCCGGTCCTTTCCTTATCCAGACCGCAGTGGCCACCGACGTGACTGCCCGGACGGTCGAGGAAACGATCCGGCAGATCGAGGGACTCCAGGCTGACGGCCCCACCGCTGAAGAGGTCGACAGCGCGCGTGACTTCCTCTCTGGGATCCTGCCGCTCCAGTTCCAGACCACGGAGCAGGTAGCCGGGAAGATCGCCGACCTCTTCGTCTACGGACTACCCGACGACTACTTCCACCGGTACCGCGAACGGATCGCCGCCGTCACGGCCGAAGACGTGCGCCGGGCAGCCGTGCAGTACGTCCGGCCGGCGGATATGGCAATCGTCGTCGTGGGCGACGCCGCGCAGGTCGAAGGCCCGCTCGAGGAGCTGGGCGCAGGGCCGGTCCGGAAGTACGGTTCTGATTTGATGCCTTGCACTTAGGCCATCCTTTCGCCATCTTCTTTTGCACAGGTGCCGCACCATGAGCGAGCCGCCCGAGACCGGCTGCATTGAACGGCGGGAGATCTACGACGGGCGTATCGTCCGGCTCTCGGTCGACCGCGTCCGGTTCCCGGACGGCTCGACGGGCGAGCTCGAGATGATCCGCCATTCCGGCGCGGCCGCCGTCGTGCCGGTGGCCGGATCGCCCGATGACGCGGATCCCGAGATCTTGCTAGTGCGCCAATACCGGTACGCGGCCGGTGGCTACCTGCTCGAAGTTCCGGCCGGGCGTCCGCAGCGCGTGGGCGAGCCCTGGGAGCTCTGCGCGCGGCGAGAGCTCGAGGAAGAGACCGGAATGCGATGTGAGCGTCTCGTGCCGATGACGGCGATCTACACGACGCCGGGTTTCACGGACGAGCTCATCCACCTCTTCCTGGCGCTCGACCTCACCCCTGGCACGACAGCGCTCGACCCGGACGAGTTCATCGAGGTCGAGCGGATGCCGCTCTCCCGCGCGATCGAGGCGATCCAGACCGGCGGGATCGTGGACGCCAAGACGATCTGCGCGCTGATGTACGCGGCGGCGTTCCTGGTGCGGGGCGCGCTCCCGGTCGCCGGCTGAGCGGCCGCGGCGCACGCCGACGTCAGGGTCGCACGGATCTGCGGTGTCCTATTGAAGGACGGGCAGTGTCCACTCCCGAGGACGGTACTGTCTGACGTCACAGGCACGGATTTCCGCCCGTCTGACGGAAAAAACATGCTGTACCGTAGTTTGATCGCCGCCGGCGGCAAGGCGAGGGTAGTGGTACGGAACCTGCCCGCGTAGGCGGCACACCGGAACAAGATGGCTGGAGCAAGGAGGCTCCGCCGTGCGTTCCGGGCACTTGCCCGATTGGGGGATACCATGGTCGACGTGATGGTGATCGGACCGGATGCGCGGTCGCGCACGAGTCGGCTCGCAGAGCTGGGCGACAGCGAGGTCGTGGCCGAGTTCCTCGCGGGCGATAAGCGGGCGTTCAACGAGCTGGTCAAGCGATACCACACGCGTCTGCTGAACTTCGTCTATCGCACGATCGGTGACCGGGATCGCGCGGAAGATCTGGTACAGGAGACGTTCATTCGCGTCTACCGGCACCTGCACCGCTTCGACCAGTCGAAGAAGTTCTCGACCTGGGTCTACACGATCGCGAGCAACCTGGCGAAGAACGAGCTCCGCAACCGTTCCCGCAGCCCGCTCGTCCTCTTCCAGATGATCAAGAAGAACTGGGACGTGGATCACCGGCCGCTGGAATGGGAGGACAACACGTACCGGCCCGACGACCTGTACCGCAAGCGTCACCTGAAGGAGACGGTGGACATGGCGGTCGCGAAGCTGCCGGAGCATCACCGCGTCGTCTTCGTACTGCGGGAGATGGAAGGCAAGACGTACGAGGAGATCTCGGAGATCACGGGTATCAATCTCGGCACCGTCAAGAGCCGGCTCAACCGCGCCCGGAACAACTTCGCGCAGATCATCGCGCCGATGCTCGGGTAGTCGAACCGCGCGAACAGCAGTCGTTTCATGATGTGAGTATGATGCCGCCAAAGCTCCCGAACTTTGGCGATACCACGGCTAGCGGGTCGCCGGTCCTCCACCGGCGACCCGCTCTCGCATCCGGCAGATCGGCGGCGATCCCACCCCCACCCATCCGGCCGTAGGGAA
>DATMSC010000304.1:0-1506 GCA_035565595.1 Longimicrobiales bacterium
CGCTCGGGCGGTTCATCCGGAGCGCGTACGGCCTCCTCGACCTGATCTCCTTCTTTACGGCCGGGCCGGACGAGGTGCGCGCCTGGACGATTCGCCGGGGCACGAAGGCGCGGCAGGCGGCGGGCAAGATCCACACGGACCTCGAGCGTGGCTTCATCCGCGCCGAGGTCATCCCGTACGCCGTATTCATGGAGTACGGCTCGGAAAAGGCTGTCCGCGATGCGGGAAAACTCCAGGTCGAAGGCAAGGACTACGTGGTGCAGGATGGGGACATCCTGACGATCCGGTTCAATGTCTGAAACGGCATAGGGCCAGGGCAAAGGCTAAGGCTAAGGCTAGTTTCGGGCCCGGCAGCGTTCCCCGTGGATGGTCGCGAGCTCGGTCGTGGGCCGGCTTCCAAACGCCGGACACGCCGTCCTCGCGCCGATACCGTTCGCGACCAACGCGGCCCCACGATCTGGGCGGCGCCGACGCCGTGGACGACGCCTCGCCGCGACCACTAGCCTTAGCCCTGGCCCTACGCCATCACCATGCCCGCTCCCAGGAGGAACGAGATGAAAGGAGAAAGGACGATCGGCGTCATCCTGTCCGGATCCGGCTTTCTCGATGGCGCTGAGATCCAGGAATCGGTGCTCACGCTGCTGGCGCTGGACGAGAGCGGCGTGCGGGTCCGCGTCTTTGCGCCCGATACCGAGCTGGACGAGATCGACCACGTCACACGCCAGCCCACCGGACGGAAGCGGAACGTCCTCGTCGAGGCCGCGCGCATTGCGCGGAGCCGGATCGAAAACGTGGCGAACGTGCGCGGGACCGACGTGGATGGGTGGGTGCTTCCCGGTGGATACGGCGCTGCCAAGAACCTCAGCGATTTCGCCGTGAAGGGCGCAGACGCGACGGCGCACCCCGAGGTGGCCCGCGTCATTCGTGAGGCGCTCGACGGCAACGTGCCGGTGGGAGCGATCTGCATTGCGCCGGCCGTACTGGCCGCAGCGACGAAAGACGAGGGACCGCGGCTGCAGCTCACGATCGGCGACGACGCGGCAACGGCAGACGCGCTCCGGGCGATGGGAGCGCGTCACGTGGATGCGCCGGTCACCGATGCCGTGGTCGATCCGGAACACCGGGTGGTCACCGCACCCGCCTACATGTACGACGACGCGCGCATCTCCGACGTCAACAAGGGGATACGCAAGGTCGTGCAGCAGGTCGTGGCCTGGGCGAGCGAGTCCTGAGCCGCGCTGCGAGGATCTGATCACGCCGCGGCGGATCCGGACCCGATCGACCGCGCGCGATCCGTCGACACCAACGGTGGCAGGACCGGCTCCTGGCGCTCCAGGAGCCGGCCGATCACACGCATCTCCTCGGCCAATAGCGCCACAACGTCATCCACGGACAGGATCCCGGCGAGTCGGCCACCCGGGTCCACCACGATCACGCGGCGCGTGGGGCCGGCAACCATCATGGCGAGAGCGTCTTCTATGGGCGTGGCTTCGGTGACGCTGCGGA
>DATMSC010000305.1:0-4886 GCA_035565595.1 Longimicrobiales bacterium
GCTGGGGCTCTATCGGACACCGGAGGAGATCAACGAGCCGGGTGTGATGGTGTATCGCGACTACATGCGTGAGCTAGCAATGCAGGCGCACGGCGAGGTGTTCCGGCTGCAGAGCTCTGGCTGGACGCTGGCGGCGGTCTCGCCGGAGATGGAGGGGGAGATTAACGTCGGGCAGCGCTACGTGTTCACGCGAAACGCGGATGCGGGGTAGCCGGGAGCTCGGAGTAGTTTAGACACGATGAATGACCTCCCCTGGGCCGGATGGATTCGGGCTGGGGAGGTCACCCGTGGGAGGAACAGGGTGTACGGGACGGTGGGCGCAGATATGGCGGTAGATGGGGACTGCGACGGGCGTATGCGATACGCCCCTACATTTGCGTGTTTGTCTGCCGCCCTTCGGAACGTGGCATCCCGTGCGCGACGACGGCCATGTAGGGGCGTATCGCATACGCCCATTGATGGTGGATCGATATCGTCTCCATCATGAGTCGGCTACAGAAGAGCATTCCGGTCGTCTCGATTGAGAATTGCAGATGGAAGACGGGCCACCGCGGTGATTGCGGTGGCCCGTCGTTGGGTTAGCGCGAGATGGTCTGGAGCTTGGGGCTGTAGGCGTTCTCGTCGACCCAGGGCTTGCCTTCGGCAAAGCGGGTGGAGCGGAACGGGGTGAGGTCGACGGTGCGCGGCTCGCCGCCGGTAATCCACTCGGCGAGGCACATGCCGATGGCGGGGGACGTCTTGAACGAGGTACCGGAGTCGCCGAGCATGACATACAGACCGGGCACTGACGGCACCTGGTCAATGATCGGGCGACCGTCGGGGCTCATCATGTAAATACCGGACCAGCCGCCGCGCATCGTTGCCTGCGCGAAGGCTGGGAAGCGAGCGGCGAGAGTGCGGCGGGCGTAGTCGACGTAGCCCTCGTCAACGCCTTCGTTGAAGTTGTCCGGGTCCCAGTCCTTGCGCGGCTGCTCAGCGCCGATCAGCGAGGTGCGGGGGCCTTCCGGACGCAGCCAACTATGGTTGATGTTGTCGATGACGACAACGTGGCGATGATTCCAGCCGACCGGCCAGTGGAAGATGGCGACCATCGAGCGATGGGGATAGAGGCCGTAGTCGAGCCCGAGCGGCTTCAGGAGCGCGGGCGCATAGGCGCCGGGAGCGAGGACGACCTGCCCGGTGGCGATGCGGCCCTTTGTCGTCTCGACAGCGACGACGCGGTCGCCGTCGCGGACGATCTCGGTTGCTTCGCAGTTCGTCCAGATCGTCGCCCCGAGTGCTTCGGCAGCACGGGCGAATGAGTAGGCGGTGGCGTTGGGGTCGGCGAAGCCGGAGACCGGCTCCCAGGCTGCCCCGCCGACATCATCGACGAACATGCCGGGGGCGAGCTCGACGAGCTCCTCACGGCTGACCATGCGCGTGTCGATGCCGATGGCCTGCTGGGCGGCGACGTTGGCAGCGAGCTTGTCCTCGTAGCCGGGGGCGACGACCTGGACAAAGCCCGGCTCGTCCCAGCCGGCGTCGCCCCCGCTGGTGTACTCGCTAAAGTTGCGGAACACCTTCAGGCTCTCGAACGCGAGCTGCGACTCGGGCACGTTCGTGTAGTGGGTGCGGACGAGCGCGCCGGACTTGCCGGTCGCGCCGGCACCCAACTGGCGGCGCTCGACGAGGTAGACGTTCTTCACGCCGGCCTTCGCCAGATGATAGGCGGTGCTCGTTCCGTTTACGCCACCGCCGATAACGACGACATCTGCTGTAATCGACATTTCGGCCTCCCTTCCTGGCACGAGCCGAATTGTCGCACGGTCAAGTCAGTCGGCGGCAGCGTCCTCCTCGGCAGATTCGTAGATCGCCTCGCCACGATGAAGACGAAGCGCCGTGCGAGCAGTCTGGTACATCGCTCGCGAGGTCGGGGCGTGCGCGGCGAGGTAGCGCGCGACGGCGACGAGGGAGCGACGGGCTGCCAGCGGCTCGCTGTCCTGCAGATCGTGAAAGAGTTGCGTTCCGGCTTCAAGCATCTGATAGGAGTGAAATTCGCCGTCTTCGCGCAGCAGAACGTGGCCGAGAGTCGAGATGAGTTCGGCTGGGTCATGACCGGCGGCGAGATAGCGCTCGGCGAGCTGGCCGGCCTCGTTGACCCGCTGCTCGCGGTCAGTCAACTCCAGCAGCTCGGAGAGAAGCGCGGAGGGGTCAGGTGAGTCATCGGCGGTAGGGCGCTCATCGGGGAGGCGCGCGGCGGGCATGTTCAGGAAGCGATCGAGATAGACGCGCATCGCGCCATGGAAGAGGCCACGGGCCAGCTCCGGAGACGGCGCACGGAGCATCGAGCGGTGCAGCGCGTTGGCGTAGGTGAAGGTGTGGAGGACGGTGATCCAGTCGGAGAACTCGTTGGACGTGTGGAAGCGGGCGACGCGCAGGACGGCTGCATAGGCCAGCGCGCGGGTCAGCTCGGTCGGGCGCGTGCCGGAGCGCAGCGACTCCATCAGCCAGGCGACGATGGCGTAGGGATCGTCGGCGAGCAGGATGTCGGCGGCGGCTGCGAGGTCGATCGTGGCGTTGTGGCGCGGCGACTGAAGCGCCTGCGGGCGGGTGGCGAGGGAATCGTCGAGCAGGGCGACGAGATCGACCGGATGCCGCCAGGTGTTGAGCTCCTCGGCGCGCGTTGCGCCCGTAATTGACGGGATGACGCTGGGGAGCACGTCCGTGGCGCGATCCCAGCCGACGACATCGAGTGCTTCACAGGCCTTGTTGATGAAGTCGAGTGTGTGGCCGCCATCGAGGAAGAGGTGGTCGGTGGCGGCGGCGAGGAGCATGTGGGATAGCTCGACGGGCGTCGCGCCGGCCTCGGCGGCACTGGCCAGCGCGCGCTCGGCTCCGTCGCGATCACGCACTTCGCAGAACGAGCGGAACCAGGTAGTCAGGCGCGGCACGCCGACGTCCGAGGCGGGCAGTGGGTCGAGCTGGAAGCGGGGCGGCTGGCCGGAGCAGTCGCGGGCGACGTTGGAGAGGCCGTGATACAGCGCCAGAACCTGATCCTCGCGGTCGAGCTGCGGGAGCATGTTGGTCATGGCAGCGAGGATCGTCAGGCCGGACGACCAGCCGCGCTCGCGATAGCGCGCGCCGAACTCAACACCTGCAGCAGCGACCTCGGCACCCGGCGCGCCGTCATCGAGCAGGGCGAGGATCGATTTCACGAGCAGCAGGTTGAGGTTCTGCTCCATGCCGTCGTGGAGGCGGCGGACCCAGCGTCCGCGGCGATCGTCGTCACGCGGGCGCGGATCGACGACGACAACGTCGCCGTCCAGCCAGGCTTCGTAGGTACGGACATCGTCGGCCCAGGGGTCGAATGTGCCACCGGAGCGCAGGTCGAAGCGGGCGTGGTGCCAGTGGCACGTCAGGATGCCGTCGCGGACCGAGCCGCGATGGAGCGGGAAGCCCATGTGCGGGCAGCGGTTATCGACGGCATACGGCTTTCCATCGGCAATGAACACGGCGATGCCGTGGCGACCGCCGGAGATGACGGTCGGGTTGGCAATCTCGTCGAGCCTGCCAACGCGGACGGCAGCGTCACGTTCGGTCGGCCGAGTCGGTGTCGAGGTCATGATGCGCCTCCCTCTGTATCAGGACGTCATGCTGCCTATCGTAGGTGCGCAGGATGCAAGCCGCATCCGACAAACGTCGTAACCGGGCGGTGCTTGTGTCGCAGGCGGGGGTCACGTAGCCTGTGCGGGCAGGTTGCGCAGTCAGGGAGGATGGTGGGGATGATCGGGGCAGAGGTCGTTGCGGAACAGCTCGCGGAGCTGGGAGTGCGCCGCATGTACGGCGTATCCGGCAATCAGGTGCTGGAGTTGATCGACGCGGCGGATCGGCTGGAGATCCCGCTGGTGCACATGCGCCACGAGACGGCGGCGCTGTATGCGGCAGCCGGGGCTGCGGCGGCGACCGGTGAGCTGGCGGTCGCGCTGACCTCAGCCGGGCCGGGCTTCCTGGCGGCGCTACAGGGGATTGGGGCTGCGGCGGCGATGGAGGTGCCTGTGCTCGTCCTCTCCGGGGCCAGCCCGGCGACGCAGCGCGGGCAGGGAGCGTTCCAGGAGGTGAATCAGGCGCGGATCGCCGGGGCGGTGTGCAAGGCGACGTTCGAGTCGACGAACGTGACCGAGGTGCGGGCGACGATTCAGCACGCGGCGCGGCTGGCGCAGGCGGGCGTGCCCGGGCCGGTGCATGTCGCGCTGCCGGTCGATGTGCTGAATGCGGTTGTCACGAGCGAGGCGTTGTCGCCGTTCCTGGACCGCCGCCCGTCGATGACTGCCGAGACGCGGGTGGCACTGCTGCAGATCGCGGAGAAGCTACGCAGTGCCTGGCGACCGGCGATTGTCGTGCGGCCATCAGCGACGCGGGGAGCAGCGGCCGACGCGCTGGCGCAGCTGGCGGAGACGCTGGGGATCGCGCCGATCGTGGCCGATGCACCGCGCGGGCTGGTCGATCCGCGCTACGCCGACCTGGCGGCGAACCTGCCGGAGGCGGACGTGACGCTGCTGCTCGGGCCGCTCGACTTCCTGACGCGCGGTCACGTCGGGCAGCGGGGTGAGTTGCTGGTGATTGACGCGCCGGGGGAACCGGACGTGCCGACGGGGACGCTGCGCGCTCAGTACCCGCCGAGCGAGGCGCTGGCGTTTCTCGCCGAGCAGATTCGCGATGTGGAGTCCACGGCGGACTGGCGGTCGCGTTGGAGCGTGCCGCCGCCGCCGCCTGCGCCTGAGGAGACGGACGACCTGCTGCATCCGCTAACGGTCGCCTGGGCTGTGCGCGAGGCGATTGGGCCGGATGACATCGTTGTCTTCGATGGCGGCGAGTTCGCGCAGTGGGTGCGTCTGGCGCTGCGCGAT
>DATMSC010000306.1:0-7538 GCA_035565595.1 Longimicrobiales bacterium
CCGGTCCTCTTCCGACTTGGTGACCATGACCACGCGGACGTGCGGGGCCTCCCGGCGCAGCTCCTCCAGCACCTCCAGCCCTCGCCGGCCGGGCATCTGCTCGTCCAGCAGCACCAGGTCGTACGGCTCCGCCCGGACCAGCGCCAGGGCGTCGTCGCCGTTCGTCGTCGTATCAACGTGGTATCCGTGCCGGCGCAGAAAGAGGAGGTGCGGCTCGAGGAGGTCCACCTCGTCGTCGACCCACAGGATGCGTTTGCTCTGCGCGGCCATGGGTCACCTGCTTCCGCTCGAGAACCGGACCGTCAGGCGGAGCGGGGACGGTACACGCCCAACCTCAGCGGTGGATCGATCGTCCATTCGAAGTACAACCGGTTCTGCCCCTGGATGACCTGCGTCGTCGTCCGCTCCCGCGTCTTCGGGTAGTCGGTACCCGGCTCACTCTCGACAAGGAGCAGCTCTCCGTCCGCCAGCTCCGCCAGCACCTGCTTCAACTGCTCCTCCAGCGACGCCAGCATCCGCTCCTCGGCCTCGCCCTGGACGTCGCCCTCCGCCGTTGCCGTCAGCTCAACGCCCCTGACCCGCTCGTACCCCGACTCGAATTCCGGCGTCGGGATCGACCACGCGCCCGACCGCCGGAACCCGATCTCGTTCATCGCCCGGGCGTCGAAATTCGTCTCCACGGCCTGAACCGTGGCCCCATACCTCCGTACCAGCATCGCTCCTCCGTGCCTTGGTGGTCCCCTGCAAGATGCCGGAAGCCGGGAGGGCGGGCAATGCCCTTGAACGGCATAGGGCTGGGGCGAGGGCTAAGGCTAGGGCTAATTCCGGGCGTCGTCTATCCCCCTGCCCACGATGGTACGATTCCGGGCTGCAGATCGCGCCGGCATGCTACGACCACGCAGGTCGCAGGGACCGCAGCCGAACGTCGTGGGTTGATCCTCACGCCGCGAAGGTTGCGTCACCGCGAACGATTAGCCCTCGCCTTAGCCCTAGCCTTAGCCCTGGCCCCACAATTTTCCCTCCTCCTTGACACCGTCCAACCCCGCCGCCTATACTGGCGCTTTGTTGAGAATGGTTCTCATTCGCATCTGTCGGCAGGCAGGCCGGTGGATGGTGAAGAGTACGGAGAGGACGAGCGGGATCATGCGGGTTGCTTTCAGGAGTTGGCGCCGGATCGGCGCAGTGCTGGTTGCCGCGACGGTGGTCGCGGCGTGCGACAGCGAGACGACGGGCCCGAACCCCAACGAGAACGAGGGCGACGGGATCTTCACCTTCACCGTCGATGCCCGGACGACGTGGGCATACGTGGATCTGGACGGCGAGAGCGCGACGCAGGTGACTGTCGCGGATCCGGCGACGAGCACGACGTGGGACATCGCGTTCTTCGGGACGAACGTGATGCTGAACGGCGGTGCGGCAGGCCCCGGCGGCGTGGTCGGCCACTGCCTCTGCCAGAACGCGGACGCGACGGCGGCGCAGGTCATGGCAATGACGCTCGAGTCCCAGCGACCGGCGTTCGAAGCGGTGACCGCTGCCGCCATTCCGACGGACGAATCCGCCTGGGAGGACGACGCGCTCGCCCCGGCCATCACCGGGTGGTACGCGTACGATTTCGTGACGCACCAGGTCACGCCGAGCGGCAGGGTCTGGAAGATCCGTGCGGCGGAAGCCGACGATCCGGTCTACGCCAAGTTCCGGGTCACTTCGTTGGCCAACGCTTCTCAGGCCAACGCAGGCGAGATCACCATCGAATACGCGGTGCAACCGGGCGCCGGTGAGCCGCTGGGTGAAACGAAAACTGCGGTGATCGACGTCCGCAGCGGCCGCGTCTACTTCGACCTGGCGACGGGCACCGTCTCGGACGCCGGCGACTGGGACCTCGCCTTCGAGGGCTACACGATCCGGGTCAATGCCGGCGTGAGCGGGAGCGGCACGGCCGGCGCCGTACTGGAGACCACGCCCTTCGAGGAGATCGACGATGCGAGCGACGCACCGGCGTCGGTGTACGCCGCGGACGCCTTCGGCGGCGTCTTCAAGTCCCACCCCTGGTACCGCTACAACCTGACGGGCAACGATCACCTGATCTGGCCGACGTTCGACGTCTATCTCGTCCGGCGAGGCGACGAGGTCTACAAGCTCCAGATCGTCAGCTACTACAGCGCGGCGGCCGAAGCCCGCTTCATCACCGTCCGCTTCGCGCCGCTGGCCGACGAATGACCGCTGTACTGCGTGCCGCACTCGCCTGCGGCCTGCTGCTCGTCGCCGCCCGCGTGGGGTTGGCCCAGGAGGAGCTATCCGGCCGGGTGATCGCGGCGGACAGTGGCGAACCTGTCGCCCGCGCTGAGGTCGCCGCGGGTGAGCATTCCGTCACCACCGGCGAGGACGGCTGGTGGCGGCTGATCGTGCCCGAAGCCGGCGAGCGCGTCGTCGTCGTCCGGCACATCGGCTTTGCGGAGCGCACGGTCCGGCTCGCGACCGGATCTCCGCCCGTCACGATCGAGTTGACGCCCCGCCCGGTCGAGCTGGGCGACCTGGTCGTGACGGCTGCCAGGCGGGTGCAGCGGCTCAGGGACGTGCCGGTCACCACGGAGGTCATCGGGAGCGCCGAGCTACGGCAGTCCGGCGCCCCCGACCTCGCCGCGGTCCTGGTCGAGCAGACCGGGATGGTGATCGAGGGTGGCCACCCGATCGGCACGGGCGTGATGCTCCAGGGGCTCGGCTCGGAGCGGGTCCTCGTGCTCATCGACGGGCAGCCATACATCGGCCGGCTCTCCGGGCGGCTGGATCTCTCCCGGATCCCCGTGTGGATGGTCGACCGGGTCGAAGTGGTGAAGGGGCCGCAGTCCACGCTCTACGGCTCCGAAGCCATGGGCGGCGTGGTCAACGTGATCACGCGCGCACCCGATTCCGACGTCTGGCGCGGCATCCTGAGCGTGACCCACGGCAGCCACGGTCGGCTGGACCTCGGGGGAAACGTCATGGGAAACGCGGGCGCTCTCGCCTTCACCGCGGACGCGGGGCGTCGGACGATGAGGCTCGTCTCGGGACACGTCGACGACACCGGCACGCTGGCCACGCGCCGGGATGCGAGCACCCGCGTCGACTGGCGGCTCGCGCCGTACCTCTCGCTCAGCGGCGCGGGCACACTGTTGACAGAGTCGCAGCGGTGGAAGTCCGGCCCGTTCTACAGCTTCGCCGACAACACGCACTGGAGCGCGCGCCTGGGCGGGGAGTGGCGGCCGGCGCCCCACTCCGTCACTCCGACGCTGTACGCGACGGAGTTCCGGCACCTCTCGCGGCGCGCGACAGGGCCCCAGCCGGTGGAGGGGACCGGCGAGGAGGAGGTGCAGCGGCTGGTGGAGGTGGAGCTGCTGTATGCACTCGATGCCGGTTCCGCGTCGATCGACGCGGGTCTCGAGCTGCGCCGGGAGTCGATCCGGTCGGACCGGGTGCAGGGCGGGAACCGGGTCCACCGGGGTGCCGAGCCGTTTGTCCAGGTGACGTGGGCCGGCAGCCGGTGGAGCCTCGTCCCCGGCGTCCGGCTCGCGTGGAGCGACCAATGGGGCACCTACTGGACTCCTCGCCTGGCGGCTATGTACCGGCCGACGGAGCGGCTCGCGCTGCGCGCTTCGGTCGGGCGGGGGTACCGCGCCCCGGACTTCAAGGAGCTCTTCATGGAGTTCCTGAACATCGGGCCGGGCTTCGCCTACACGGTGCGCGGGAACCCTGACCTCCGCCCCGAATCCTCGCGCAACATCACAGCCAGCGTGGAGTGGGCCGGCGACCGGCTCTACCTGCGCGGGCAGGCGTTCCACAACCGGTTCGTCGACTTCATCGAAACGGAGCTGAAGGGCGACTCGAGCGGGGTCGACGTCCACTCGTACTCGAACATCGACGACGGCGTCACCCGCGGCGTGGAGGCGGAGATCGGCGCCGCCTGGCGTCGCTTCAGGTTCGAGGGGAGCTACGCGTGGCTGCAGGCCGAGCGCGCCAATTCTGGCGAAGTGCTGCTGGGGAGGCCGGCGCACACCGGGCGCGTCTCGGCGCACTACTCGACGCCGTTCGGCCTCCGCGCCGGACTCACGGCCAGCTACACCGGCGAGACGCCGACGCAGCGGACGGAATCGGGCGACGTCGTCACCCGCGCCGGCTTCACCCGCGTCGCCTTCAACCTCGCCGCCGCGCTGCCGGCCGGCTTCGAGCTGACCGCAGGCGTGGACAACGTCACCGACGTCCACCCGGCCGACTGGCCGGGCTTCATGGGACGCCAGTTCCACATCGGACTATCCTGGCGCGCGGAACGGAACACGGCTCCGTCCTCCGGCGCGCCGATTCCAACATCGGAGTGATTTCATGCACCGCGTATTCCTGACGAGTTTTGCATTTCTCCTGGCGGCGGCCCCGGCGTTCGCCTTCCAGTCCGCCGAGGGCACGGTTGGTACGATCGTGATCGCGCACGGCGGCGGCCCGGAGTGGGACGAGCGCGTGATCGAGGTCGCGAACCAGGCCGAGACGGGCGGCCCCGTCGAGGTCAGCTTCCTCATGGGCCCCGGCGCCGAGACGGCGCGCTTCCAGGACGCCGTCGCCCGACTCGAGGCGCAGGGTGTTTCGCGCATCGTCGTGGTCCCGGTCCTCGTCTCCAGCTACAGCGGCCACTACGAGCAGATCCGTTATCTCGCCGGGCTGACCGACACGCTGGAAGAGGTCATGATGCACCACCTGCACATGTCCGGGATCCAGCGGCCGAACACGAACCTGCCGATCCACGTCGCGCGGGCGATCGACGACGCGCCGGAGCTCGCGCAGGTGCTGGCCGACCGCGCCCTCGCCATCGCCGAGTCGCCGACGGAGCAGGCGCTCTTCCTGATCGGCCACGGCTCCAACTCGGCCGAGGACCATGCCGCCTGGATGGCAAACCTCCGCCCCGTCGCTGATCGGGTGAAGGAGCTGACGGGGTTCCGCGACGTGAAGATCGGTCTCGTCCGGGATGACGCCGAGCCGTCCGTCCGGGCGGAGGCGGTACTCGCCGCGCGCGAGCTCATCGAGCTGCAGCACGAGGCCACGGGGCGGCCCGTGGTGGTGGTGCCGATCCTGATCTCGAAAGGCTCAGTCAGCAATGAGAAGCTCCCCGCCGACCTGGAAGGGCTGCCGGTCGTCTACGGCGGCGAACCGATCCTGCCCCACGCGGCCATGGCGCGCTGGATCGAGAGCCGGGTACGCGAGTCGCTGGCGACAGTCACGGCGGAGGCGCGGTGATGAAGCGCGCGACCATCCTGCTGGCCGGCCTGGCCGCGTTCGCCGTCAGCGCCTGCGCCGGCCAGGAAAAGGCGGAGACGCAGCCAGCCGGGGAAGAGCAGCCTCGTGAAGTCGACGTCGTCATGACCGACTTCCGGTTCACGATCTCCGACACCGTGTTCGTTGCCGGCGTCGAATACCGCTTCGTTCTGCGGAACACCGGGCAGGAGCCGCACGAGTGGGCGGTCGTGCCGCGCGGCGAGGTGGACGAGGAGAACCTCCTGGTCGAGGTCGAGGAGGAAGATCTACCGCCTGGTGCGACGCTGGTGTTCGAATACACCTTCCCCGAGGCCGGCGAATACGACTTCGCCTGCTTCATGCCCGGGCACTACGAGGCGGGGATGGTAATGCCGATCCGCGTGATCGGAACGGCAGAGGGATGAGGGTTCGAACGGCAAAGGGCCAGGGCTGGGGCTAGGGCCAGGGCTAATGGGTCTGCGGTGGTTGGCTGCGATCCGGGGGTGAGCCGGGTCCGCGGGCCAGGCCCGCCGCGGTATGGGCGCACCTGCGTGTGCGTTCGTTCGTGAATCGTCGACCAAATGGCGGCAGCGGCTGAAAAGAAAGTTGAAATTCCGCACCGACGTTGTCGAGCCTCGTAGCACATCATTTCCGCCCGGCCAAAGATTCGGATTCGGAAGCGGGCACGAGTACGGGAGCCGGACCGCATACCATCCGTGCCGGCGGGGACCTACACGCGGGTCTGCCCCCATGGCGACGCCGAATTGCCGCGCACCCTGAACCCGCCGGCAACGATTTGCCCTAGCCCTAGCCCCAGCCCTATGCCGTTCAAAAAGTGAGCGTGTATTCGAACCACGCCGCCACCCGCTCCCCTCCCCGGGTCGCGGGCTCGAAGAGCCATTGCGCGGCGCGCCGCATCAGCTCCTCATCGTACCTGCTGTTTCCGGATGGCGGCTGGATGCGTGTGGAGTCCGGGACGACTCGCCCCGACTCGTCGACGAAGACGGCGACCTGGATCTCCTTGCCGCGGATGCTGGACGGCACTCCGGATGGCGCGGTCATGAGCGACCTCGGTGTGGGCGGGAGCTGGCGGAACAGTCCTTCCTCTCCCGTGCCACCGTCGCCTGTGCCGGTGCCGTCGTCGACCCCCGGCCCCTCTCCCGGACCCGTCTCGTCCCCGGCGAGACCTTCGAAGCCGACGGCTTCGATTTCGACAGAAGGCTGGACCTCCTCGACCTCGACGACCACGTCGGCAATGGTCACCGGTTCCGGTGGCCGGATCACGACCTCCTGTTCTAAACGCAGCGTGACGGCCTGGACGCCGCCGGCAGCAGCGGCGCGGTCGTCGCCCGTGCGGCGTCCCGCGGCCGAGTCGAGCATCACCTGGGCGTGGAACCGGGAGGACCACAGGAGCAGGGAGGCGTGCACGAGCAGCGACAGCAGCAGGCTCACCATCATGATGCGCCTGTGCCGCCGATCCAGCTCCTCCGTCCGGGTCAGTGAGTGATCCATCCTCGCGTGTCGCATCGGGTAACGTCGACCAACATATTCTCACCCCACACCCGACGGGAAGTCCCGTGCCGGTGGGGGCCGGCTTCGTCGATACCCCGCGCCGCTGCCCTTCGATCACCGGAGCCCGCGGCCCGGCGGTGCCACCGGACCAGCATGCGATCGCGCGCTCGCGGCTCCCGCGTTCGATATCGAGAAAACGGACGAGCCTGCAATTCGCAACGGCGGCAGTACGGCCCCACCTCGTGTCGCTCAGCGCCTGCCGGGTTGGCGGCGCGGACCGCGTCCGCCTATACTTGCGTGCATGACATACGACCTCGCGATCATCGGCGGCGGGATCAACGGCACGGGCGTCGCGCGCGACGCCGCGCGCCGGGGTCTCCGCGTCGCCGTCTTCGAGCGCGAGGACTGGGGCGCCGGCACGACAGGCGCATCAACGCGCATGGTGCACGGCGGCGTCCGCTACCTCCTGTACGACGTCCCCACGACGAAGGCTTCATCGGAAGACGCCGGCCGGATCCGCCGGATCGCGCCGCACCTGACCTTCCGCATCCCGTTCCTCTGGCCGCTCTTCCCCGGCGGGTGGGTGAAGCGGGAGGCGATGGACGCGTTCCTCTCCGCCTACGACCCGCACGCCCGGCGCAAGGGCGGCATCCCGCACGCCCGGCTCAGCGCGGCGGAGGCGAGAACTCTCGAACCCGGTCTGGCTCCCGATCTCGTCGGCGCGCTCACCCTGGACGAATGGGGTGTCGACGTCTTCCGGCTCGCGGCGCTCA
>DATMSC010000307.1:0-2451 GCA_035565595.1 Longimicrobiales bacterium
GCGAGGTGGCGCGCCGGCGAGGCATCCAGCTTACGAGCCGGGCGCGTCAGGTCCAGGTCGAGGACCTCGAAACTTTCGATTACGTCATCGCCATGGACTCGCAGAACCTGCGCGACGTTCGCCGGCTTGCGGCCAGAGCGCAGCTTCGCGCGGAGATCCGGAGATTGCGTGAGTTCGACGAGGCGAACGGCGGCGACCTCGACGTACCGGACCCCTATTACGGTGGACCGGCAGGATTCGAGCTGGTGCACGACATTGTCGAGCGATCCTGCCGCCGATTCCTGGATTCCATCCTGGCCCCGCGCATGCCGTGAACGCGCTCTCGCGCGGCGCCCGGGAGCGGATCGAAGCCGCGCTCGGGCGCGCCTTCGGCAGCGCGTCGCCCATCACGGCATTCGTTCCCGTGGGCGGTGGCTCGATCAGCCGGGTCGCCCGCATCGACACCGCGGCCGGCGAATCGGCGTTCCTGAAGTGGAGCGCCGGCGACCGGTCGAGGGCGCCCGAGGGGATCTTCGCCGCCGAAGCAGCCGGCCTCGATCTATTGCGAGACGCCGCGGAGTTACGCGTCCCCGCAGTTTTCGACTGCGTTGATTCCGTTTCGGACGATCGGGGCCCGTCGACCTCGCCGGAGCGGTGGCTGCTTTTCGAATGGCTGCCCCCAGCTTCGCCCGGACGCAATGGCTGGATCGAATTGGGCGCTCGCCTCGCCCGGCTGCACCGGTCGACCCGCGGGGAGTTCGGCTGGGAGCGGGACAACTTCATCGGCTCGCTGCCACAGCGGAACCGGAGAATGGGCAGTTGGCCGGAGTTCTGGAGAGTCTGCCGACTCGAGCCCCAACTCGCCCTGGCTTACGACAGCCATCTCGTACGTGATGGCGCCCGAAGACGCTTCGATGCGCTCCTTGCGTCACTCGACGACCTCCTGGCTGCTGCCGCGGAGGACGGCCCGTCGCTCCTGCACGGTGATCTCTGGTCCGGTAACGTGCACTTCACCGGCGCCGGCCAGCCCGCGCTGATCGATCCGTCGGTGTACTACGGGCATCGGGAAGTGGACCTGGCCATGGCGGAACTCTTCGGCGGCTTCCCAGAAACGTTTCGGCGCGCGTATGCGGAGGAATGGCCGCTCCTGCCCGGCTTCGCGGAGAGACGTCCCATCTATCAGCTCTACTACCTTCTGGTCCATGTGAACCTGTTTGGCGCAGGTTACCTGGCGAGTACCCTGTCGGCTCTGGCCGAGGCGGGGTTCCCATGAGTATGCCCTCGCCTGCGCGTCATCCTTTCTGGCGCCCGGCCGCCCCGGGCCGCGCCAGCAGCCGCCCGTCTGACAGCCGGTCCGCTCGCTTCAGCGCTACAGCCCCCAGGAGCATCATGAGCGCCACGACGGGCCAGAGCAGCGGATAGCCGTACAGCTCCGGGTACAGACGCGCACCGAAGTCGATTGTCCGTCCAACGACGAGCGGTGCCATGAATCGAGCCACGCCAACGGACATGCTGTAGACGCCGGTGAAGCGGCCGAGCTGGTCGAGGCTCGCGAGCTGTACGAACACAGGGTAGGGGAGGGCGATGAACGCGGCCGCACCGAGCCCGGCGGGAACCAGCACCGCGATCGCGCCCGGAACCGTCCGGACTCCCGTGCCCAGTGCCATGATTCCCGCGGTTCCGAGCGCCGTGTACAGGAGGACGCGGCCGCGGCCGAGGCGATCCCCGGCGCGCCCGAATGCGTACGCCCCGATGGCCACGCCGATCAGCATCACAACGAGGAGGAGCGAGGTTTCGGCGACTGTCGTGCCGAGCACGTATGCCGCGTAGAGGAAGATGTAGGGTCGAAGCCCGTCCACGGCGCCGGTCCACAGGCCATTGGCCACCAGGAACCATCCCACGTCCGACCGTCGAACCAGCTCACTCCAGAACAGCCGCTCCGGGACGACACGGACGCGGTTGCCTCCCTGGCTGCGGGCTCCCATGTCGCGAGCCGAATCGTTGCGTGGAGCAAGCCCGTACGTGGTCGCGGTGAAAACCACGATCAGCGCGGCCCCGAGCAGGAAGGGGAGGGGTGACCAGACGGCGAACAGGAGCCCGCCGGCGACCAGGCCGTAGCCCAGCCCACCGGCGTGCAGAACGCCCAGAAACCCCTGGACTCTCCCCCAGCGCGACGTCGGAACGACGTCGATGAGCAGTGTGCGCAGCAATGTGGTGTAGACGTTGAACGCCGCGAAGAAGACGAATGCCGGTACCGAAAGCGCCCAGAACCCTCGCTGGAACGGCATCACGATCAGCGCCGCGGCCATCACCGGCGCACTGGTGAGGAGGAACAACGTCCGGCGCCCGTAACGATTCGCGAGAGGTGGCGGGAGACGGTCGCTCAGAACCCCCGTGAAGTACGGGATCGCGAGAGCGAACAAGCCTTCCGTGGCGATGATGGCGCCGATCCACACCGCAGATGGCGCGTAC
>DATMSC010000308.1:0-7739 GCA_035565595.1 Longimicrobiales bacterium
GCGCATGCGTTGCTGCGCGGCGCCGCGCACGGCGAGAAGTGGCGCCCGTCGACCGGCTCCGGCAGCTTCCATCGAGTCCACCGTGAGTACGCCGGCACGAGTCCCGTCCACCGGCCACGCTCCGGCGACGGGCGTCGCCCACCACCGCCCGCGCGCCACGATGGGCGACCCGGCGGCGGGCATCTCGATCGGTCCCTCAGCGACGGTGATCCTGATGCGGACTTCGCCGCGGCATGTCACGTCCACGCCGGCAGAGGAATAGGATTCCAGGCGCATCGAGGCGCGCCCCCCGTCAGTGGGCTGCGATGCGAGCACTCCAGCGAACGTGACGCGCGCCCCGTCCGGTATCCCGTGCCGACAATCATCTCGCGCTCGCTCGCCAGAACCGGCTCCCGCGGCCACTCCGACGCCGACGAACGCGAGCGCGACGAGCACACGGCCAGCGCGGCTCCCGGCGTCGAGTGCCAGGACCGCGGCGACGACGCCGAGGCCGACAACCGGCAGGCCGGCGATGCCGAACCGCAATCCCAGGAGGATGCCCGTCGCAAACGCCAGCGTGACCTCGACGAGCGGCGTCATTCCCGGATATCGTCGAACGATCACGGGATCGCGTCCGGTGACGGGAGATTGGGGACGTGCAGGCTGGGTGATCGCCCTGGCAGGTCGTTCCCCGGGTCAGGGCGAGATGATCGATGGGTTCTGCGGCGTCTTGTATCGCCGCGAGATGGCGCTTGTTCGCCTAACCGGTGAGGACGTGGATGGAGGCGGAACGGAAACCGGCTGCACGGCCCGTCAGGCCACTTGCCGGTCTCCGCATGGTTCTTCGACGAGAACGCCCATGAACGTCGCGCCGGTCGTGTCGGTGAGCCGGACACGGACGAAGGAGCCGACGATCTCACTGTCACCGGGGAACGCCACGACCTTGTTGCGGTCGGTCCGGCCCAGGACGTCGCCCGGCGTGCGGGCAACGCGTTCGACCAGCACCTCTTCCACCCGACCGACTTCGCCGCGGTTGATCTCCGCCTGGATCGCGCGTTGCACGTCGATGAGCCGCTCGATGCGGGCCTGTGCGATCTCGGGATCGACGAATTCGGCCGGAGGCAACCGCGTCGCGGGCGTGCCCTCGCGCGGCGAGTACTTGTACATGAACGCGTCGTCGAAACGAACGTCGCGCATGAGATCGAGCGTATCCTCGAATTCTGCCTCAGTCTCGCCGGGGAACGCCACGATGACGTCTGTGGAAAGGGCGATGTCCGGCACGGCGTTCCGCACCAGCTCGACCTTCTCCAGGAACGACGCCACGGTATACCGCCGGAGCATGCGACGCAGCGTGCGGTCGTTCCCCGCCTGAACCGGCAGGTGGAGCTGCTTGCACACTGTCGGTTCCGAGGCCATGACCTCCACCAGCTCAGGCGTGACGTCGTTCGGATGCGGCGACGTGAATCGCACACGGCGAATGCCGTCAACGCGGGCGACCTCCCGCAATAGCCGCGCGAAATCCCAGTCGCCATACCGGTACGAGTTCACTGTCTGGCCGAGTAGCGTGACTTCCGGGACGCCGCTGCCGGCAATGGCGCGCACTTCTTCCAGAATGTGCGCCGGATCCCGGTTTTTCTCCGAGCCGCGAACATACGGCACGATGCAGAAGGTGCAGCGGTGGTTGCAGCCGCGCTGCACGGGCACCCACGCGTTGAGGCGCGATTCACGGCGAATCTCGATGCCCTCGTAGTTCTCGTGCGGCTCGAAGTCCAGGACGGCCAGGCGAGCCGGCTCCGGTGCTGTTGCATCGGTCAGGTCGAATTCACCGTACTCGTCGCCGGTGAATACGCCCACCAGCTCTTCGGGCAGCGGAGTGGCGATCACTGGCAGCGTCCGGCGCGCCTGCGACGTCCCGCCGGCACGATCCGCAACTGCACCGCCGACCGCCGGCTCGGCCGAACTCCAGGCGCCGCGGATGGCGCGGAGCGCCTCGGGGAGCCTCCGGTAGCCGTCCGGGCCCATGACCAGGTCCACGTACGGCGCCCGCGCGAGCAGATCTTCGCCCATCCGCTGAGCCATGCATCCGGTCACGCCCAGCACGAGATCGGGACGCTGGTGCTTCAGCCGGTTCAGCTCCGAAACACGACCGAGCACGCGACGTTCTGCGTGTTCGCGCACCGCGCACGTGTTCACCAGGATCACGTCCGCGTCCTCGATGGATTCGGCGGGTGCGTATCCGGCCGCGGCGAGGATTCCCTGCATCAGCTCGCCGTCTGCCAGGTTCATCTGGCAGCCGTAGGTCTCGACCCACGCCTTGCGGGTACCGCGTGGAGCTTGTGAACCGTCCCGGGGCACGTCCATGGCGGAATGGGGCGAAGTCGCGGCGGCTTCCCTTCGAGGTGTCGTCACTGTCCGAAGAGGCTCAGGCTGACGGTCAGGCGCCAGACGCTTTCGCTGAGGGCGTCGGCAGCGGATGCCGAACCGCGCTCGAGCGTCGCATCCACGAGTGCGACCGGTCCACCCTCGATGATCGCCAGGCGCGAGCCCGCACCGAATGCAAGGCTCCATTCCGACGGCCGCGCTTCACCGAAAGCGAAAGGTATCTGCCGGTAATGCCCACCCAGCCGAAGGACCAGGGGAAAGCGGCTCACGGAAGCGCCCTCGTATTCGAAACCGGCGCCAACGTGCCATGTATCCGACGCGCTGGCCCCAAGATCGCCGTCAGCCACGCTCCAGCCCTCCCAGCGCACGCCGCCAGCCACGAGGAGATCGGGCGACAGAACGGCGGTTGCGCCCACGGCTGCCTGTAGCGGCAACTGGATGTCGCGATCCGCGGAGGCGGCACCGATCCCATCGGCGGAGAGGGGGCTGGACCAGGTCAGGCTCCCCGCGAGTCGAATGATGGCTGTGGGATCCCAACGGAAGCCGGCGGCGAGGAGTGTTCCCGCGTAGTTCCAGCCGCCGACATCGATGACAGGCGCCATCTCTTCGGCCGGCACGTCCGGGAACGATCGTGTGACGATCCGCTCGACTCGACCTGTATAGCGGCCACCCGCGACACCAAGAGCGAGGGTGGGCGCCACCGCGTACGCGACTCCGGCACGAACCTGCCCCACGCCCCCCGTCACTCTCGTTCGGTCCAGGACGCGCACTGTATCCGGGCCGAAGACCTCCCGAGTCGTGGACGATACTCCCCATGACTGCTCGAGGAAGCTCCCGAAGCCAACCTGCGCAGTGAGCCGTCCGATCGGATACACGGCGAACAGGAGCGGGAATCGCGTGGCCGAACCACCAGCCGCGGCACCGTCATACGCGACCCGACGATAGCTGGGCTGGAGTGCGGTCGAGATACCCCGCCACTGAAGAGCGCCGGCGTCGGCCGGGTTGACGAGCGAAGCATTGAAGCCGGTCAAACCCGTGCCGATCCCGCCCAGCGCACGCGCCCGCGCATCCACAGGCGTGGCTGGCACCCCGAGCCCACTCGATGACAGGAACGATGACTGCGCCCGGAGAACTCCCGGTACGAGCAACAACACCAGAAGCAGCGCCCGGATCATGGGGCGTCCCTTTCCTTCGTGGAACTTACAATCAGCCGAAGGCGAGGTGCGAACTCACCCTCGGCGTGGAACGCCGCGTGGCCGAAGAGCCCACCCTCCGGCACTGCCAGCAGCGCGATGTACTGGTCGTCGGCCGACTCACCGTCCGACCGCGTGAGCTCCGAGATATACGTCGTCATCGGTATCTCGACCCGCCCACCGCCGCCCCCTGTCTTGAACAGACCAGGAGCCGCCGGGATCGTCGGCATGTGCCCCGGCGTCAGGCGCTCGCGCAACGGCGAGCGTTCGAGCGGTATCAGATCCGTGATACTGACCGACCTGGCCTGAACCTGAACGGTATCTTCCGGCGCCATCCCGGTTCGGGACGAAGTCGGTGTCAACACCAGCGATGCGTAGTTGATACGGAGATCCGCCAACCGGTGGCATTGCTCCGGTGAGCCGCCGCACACCGTGAGCGTGTCGAGGCGTTCGGCCAACTCGATGTACGTACGCCATGCGGGTACACCACCCACCTGGAAGGCATTCGGCTGGGGCTGATCGACGTTGATCATGAAAGACGCCCTGAACACCGGCGTCACCACCTGGATCGTGGTGTCAGGGTGCATTCCGGGCCGCACATCGAGCTGCAGCCTCATCTCCCTGATTCTTATTCGTGCGCCCGCGGACTCAGCCACGAAGATCAGTCCGCGCGAGTTGTCCGTCGTGTCCGTCCACATCGCGATCGTGGCCGAGTCCACGTCCACGACCACGCTGTCCTCGACCTGCGGGTTGTATACGATCTGGGCGACGAGCTCACCGAGCGTGCCGCCCGGCTGGGACCAGGGCGAACGTTCGCCCACGCTGTCCACGCGCATGGTCCACGACACCGTGAGCGGATCCCAGGCCTCCGCGGATCGATAGACGTTCAGCACCACGTCCTCCGATCCGCTCCGCGCCGTATCCGACACGATGACCACCCTCGCGCCCGGGTATGTCGGTGTCGAGTCGGTGTACGTCGCCCCTCCGCGAGCATACATGATCGTCGAGGGCGGGGTCACGAAGCGCGCGATCGAGCGCACGTCGAGCTCACCATCGTAGTCCGTGGCGATGATGCCGTAGCCGACTTCTCGTGGCGGTACGTAACCGGCAAAGTTGTGGTACTGGGATATGAAGACGTCCGCCGGCAGTTCGACTTCGAATGATTCTACATCGATGGGCGAGAGATCCGACCCTATGTCGAGCGGCGCTTCCGTGCCGCACGCGGCCAGCACGCATGCCAGCGCGACGCCGAACCTCCGCAGACCCATGGTTATCGACAACTGAACCCCCTTTTTCGCACCGTCCGGGGCCCCCTCGGCCCTCGGGACACACGACCCGCCTCTCGGTTCCACCCACCGACTCCGGCGCTCCGCACCGGAACGTCACGATACACTCTAATACGACGCGCGCGCCGCACGATACCAACGCGATGAGTGTTCAGTGCCCCATCGAGCCGACGGTCACGCGTGGGAGACGCGGGCCCAGCCCGGTCAGCACCTCGTAACTGATCGTCCCCGCCTGCCTGGCAACTTCGTCGACCGTGATCTCGCTGTCTCCGTCCACCCCGATCAGCGTGGCGACGTCGCCGACCTTCGCATCGGGCACGCTGGACAGGTCTACCACCGTAATGTCCATGGAGATCCGTCCCAGGATCGGCACCCGCTGCCCCCGCACCAGCGCGTAACCCCGATTCCCGAGAACTCTGGGGAGACCGTCACCGTACCCGATCGCGAGCGTGCCCCAGCGCTCCCAGCCCCTGGCTGCGTGCGTTGCCCCGTACCCAACGGTGCTTCCGGGCGGCACATCGCGCACGAGCGCGAGCCGGGATCGCACTGAAACCACTGCCCGCGGGGCCGGCGCCGGGTCCTGGCGCCCGTCAGGCGCCGGATGACCACCGTATAGGAAAATGCCGGGACGGACCGCGTCCGCTGCGAACCTCGGCCATCGGAGCGCCGCTGCGCTGTTGCATGCGTGGACCACCAGGTCGTCGCGCGAAATCGGGAGCTGGGACAGCGCGTCCTGAAAACGCTCCCACTGGAGCGCCGTCGGTGCCGGATCCGGGCTGTCCGCGCTATGGAAATGCGTCATCACGCCGGTCCAGCGCAGGCGAGGCCCCATCCGGGCGCGCACCTGTGGCCCCCACGCCTGAACCTCCCGCCAGTCGAAGCCCGCGCGGCCCATGCCGGTGTCGATCTCGACGTGGAAGTCCAGCGGCACGTCAGACCGCTCGGCTGCCGCGGCCCACCGGTCCAGCCCGGCGAGATCCGAAATGCAGGGAGTGAGCCGCGCGGCCGCGGCCTCGCGCTCGGCACCGGGCGGAATCGGCGTCACGACCAGGATTGGTCGCTCGACAGGTCGGGCGCCCCCTCGCCCCGCACGCAGCTCGATACCCTCGGCAACAGCGGCAACGCCGTAGCCCCAGGGTTCCTCAGCTTCGATCGCTTCAATCACGTCGGGGGAGCGCAGCCCGTAACACCCGGCCTTGACCATGGCCACGATGCCGGCATGGGGTCCGACCCGCTGGCGCACCGTACGCATGTTGTCGACGATGGCCTCGATGTCGATCTCGACCCACGCCCGGGAGCGCATTCGACCTCGTGGATTTGACATACCCTCAAAAGGAGCTAATTATAGGAGTATCGTGAGTTTACCGCAAGTTGAACCGGGGTCGGAGCGGCTGGAAGTGGATGCCGGCGAGAGGGGCGGACGGGCGGCTGAACGCGTCGCCTCCGAGATCGATCGTGCAAACGCACCCCCCGTCCCCGATCCCGATCTGCGCGGCGGCGATGCGACTTCCCGGCAACCGGGCAGCCATCCCGGTCATCTCGAGCGGGTCGTCGAGCTCGTCCGGTTCCTTCGCGCCAACTGTCCGTGGGACGCAGAGCAGACTCCGCGGTCACTCGTGCCGTATCTACTCGAGGAGGCGCACGAGGTAGCCGACGCCATCGAGGATGGCGACGACGCAGAGCTGGCGCGGGAGCTGGGCGATCTGCTCCTGAACGTGGCGTTCCAGATCGTGCTCGCCGAGGAGCGCGGCGCGTTCACGGCGAGCGACCCGGTGGCGCTCGTGCACAGCAAGATGCGGCGCCGGCATCCGCATCTCTACGGCGACGGGGAGCCGCTGACGTGGGAACGGATGAAGTCGGCTGAGCGCGGCGGCGCTTCGGTACTGGCCGGGCTTCCTCGCGGGCTGGATCCACTCTCCCGTGCGTTCCGGATTCAGGATCGCGTGAGCTCGGTCGGCTTCGACTGGGCTGATGCCGCTGGCGCGCTGGAGAAGGTTGCCGAGGAGCTCGCCGAAGTCCGGGAGGAGATAGCGCAGGCCGGCAACGGCGGCGAAGACGGTCGGCAGGCGCTGGAGATGGAGCTGGGTGACCTGCTGTTCGCCGTCGTGAACCTTTCCCGCCTCGCGGGCGTGCATCCCACCAGCGCGCTGCACCGCGCGAACCGTAAGTTCACCAACCGATTCACCGCGCTGGAAAAGCTGGCGGCGGAACGTGGCCTGGCTCTCGAAGAGGCGTCGCTGGCCGAGCTCGACGCGCTCTGGGACGAGATCAAAGCCAGCGAGTGACCGGGGTCTGCTGCGCCGCCTTCCGATTCCGGCGCGCTCCCACAGGTAGGCCCGAGCTATCCGACGATCGTCAGGGATAGAGTCGATTGAGCGTGCGCGGGAACGGAATGGTCTCGCGCACGTGGGGCCGCCCGCAGATCCACGTAACCACCCGTTCGATACCGAGTCCGAACCCGGAATGAGGGAAGGTCCCGTACTTGCGTAGGTCGAGGTACCACGCGTAGGCGGCTTCCGGCAGCCGCTCCTCGCGGATCCTGGCGAGGAGCCGGTCGTAGTCGTCCTCGCGCTGGCTGCCGCCGATGATTTCGCCGTACCCCTCGGGTGCGAGCAGGTCGTCGCAGAGCACAGTACGGGGGTCGCGAGGGTTCTCCTTCATGTAGAAGGCCTTGGCCTCGCGGGGGTAGTTGGTGACGAAAACGGGTCGGTCGTGAGCTTCCGAGAGGATCGTCTCGTCCGGCGCGCCGAGGTCCTGTCCCCACTCGATCTCGCTGCCCCGCTCCTGGAGGTAGGCGACGGCGTCGGTATAGTCGATCCGGGGGAAGGGCGGCTTCACGGCCTCGAGCGGTCGCGGATCTCGCCCCAGCTCCGCGAGCTCCTCCTCGCAGCGTTCCAGC
>DATMSC010000309.1:0-3381 GCA_035565595.1 Longimicrobiales bacterium
AGCCCGACCTGCCGCAGGAGCGTGCTCTTCCCCGCCATGTTCGGCCCGGTCAGGATCATCACGCGCTCGTCTTCGTCGAGGATTACGTCGTTGGGGATGAACTCCTCCCGGGGCATCATCGTCTCCACGACCGGGTGACGACCGCCCCGAACGGAGAGCGCGAAGCCGGTGTGCACCTCGGGACGGACGTAGCCGCGGTGCTCGGCAAGGTGCGCGAACGCGGCGAGGACGTCCAGGATCGCGACGGCTTCAGCCGCCGCGTACAGCCGCGCCGCGTGCTCTGCGACAGCCCGCCGCACCTCCCCGAAGAGCTCCGCCTCCAGCGCCTGGATGCGCTCCTCCGCGCCGAGCACGCGCGCTTCCCAGTCCTTCAGCTCGGGCGTGACGAATCGCTCCGCGTTGGCCAGCGTCTGCCGTCGCTCGTAGTCGTCCGGAACACGCTCCGCGTTCGCGCGCGTGATCTCGATGTAGTAGCCGAATACGCGGTTGAACCCGACCTTGAGCGATGGGATCCCGGTCCGCTCCCTTTCCCTCGCTTGCAACGAAGCGATGAAACCGCGGCCGCCGTCACGCGCCTCACGCAGCTCGTCAAGGGCGACGTCGTAACCCTCCCGGATCACTCCGCCTTCGCCGAGGGTGGCGGGTGGCGAGTCGGATATGGCGGACGCGATCAGGTCACGCACATCGTCGAGGGTGTCGATGTCGCCGGTCACCGCCGTCACCGGGTCGCCCGGGGCCTCGTCGAGGAGCCTGGCCACTGCCGGGAGGTGGGCGAGCGAATCGCCCAGCGCCTTCATCTCGCGCGGCGAGATCCTTCCGGTGCCAACCTTCGCGGCGAGTCGCTCGAGGTCGCGAATCTCCTTCAGCTCGGCCCGGAGCCTCCGCCGCAGTCCGGGGTCTTCCACGAGCATGGCCACCGCCGCCTGCCGGCGCCAGATCTCCCGCGCGTCGACGAGAGGTGCGAGTAGCCAGCGACGGAGCAGACGCGCGCCCATCGCGGTGAGCGTCTCGTCGAGAACGCCGACGAGCGTCCCGCCGTTGCCCTTTTCGCCGTCACCGCCACGCAGCGGCTCGACCAGCTCGAGGTTGCGGCGCGTCATCTCATCCAGCGCCATCGTGCGTCCGGCCCGTTCGACGCGTGGCGGCCTGAGCTGCGCCGCACCGGCGGGCTGCACGTCCGCCAGGTAGGCGGTCAGCGCGCCGAGCGCCCCGACCAGGGCGGCATCGTTGGGCCCGATCCCGAACCCGGCCAGGCCGTGGACCCGAAATCGGCGAGCGAGCTCCGGCGCCGCCAGCTCAGCGTCGAAGAGCCAGTCGGGCCGGTACGTCCGGCTGGCGGACGGTGCCGCCGCGGCGAAGCTCATCTCGAGCGCCGGACCGAGCCCGCCCGATTCCGGCGCCCAGCTCTCCGGAAGGAGCAGCTCCGCCGGTTCGAAGCGGGCGAGGTCGGCTTCCAGCGATTCGGGTAAGGTGGCGACGGCCACGAGCTCGCCGGTGGAAACGTCGGCAGCGGCGAGCGCGATCGCGCCGGCAGGGTCGCGCGCCATCGCGACGAGGAAGTTGTTCCGCTTTTCGCTGAGCAGTGCATCGCTCAGGACGGCGCCCGGCGTTACGGTTTCCACGACTTCGCGGCGAACCAGCCCTTTCGCTTCCGCCGGATCTTCCACCTGTTCGCAGATCGCCACCCGCTTGCCGAGCCGGACCAGCTTGCGCACGTATTCGTCCCGCGCGCGAACCGGGACACCGGCGAGCGGGACGTCCGCGGCGCCGCCGTTGTTCCGGCTCGTCAGCGTCAGGCCGAGGAGGCGAGCACCCTCGCGGGCGTCGTCGTAGAACATCTCGTAGAAGTCCCCGACGCGGAACAGCACGATGGCGTCCGCATGGCGCATCTTGGCCTGCCGCCACTGCTGCATGAGCGGGGTATCTTCCTGACGGGACATCGGAAGGGAAAGGTGATCTGAACCTCTTTCGCGAGCGGCAAAGGTAGCGCCGAGGCCTGAACCGGGCAACATGGCCGCGGCGCCCGGCGGGATCCATTGGGCCGGCGCCGAACGTCGCACTCTGCCGGTAGATTTCCGTCTCGCGTGGTGCTATCTTTAGCGACAGGTGCGTATGGCCGCGGACAGGGTGTCCGCGGCCTGCCGGTAACCGGATGTCGGCCGGCCACGCGTCGCTCGACAATCGGCCTCTGACGGGCGCTGCCCGCTCCTCATATCGGACCGACGTGACCGTGATACGGGCGAAGTCTCTGTTCGACTCATACAACGCCGGGTACGTCCAGCAGCTCTTCGACCAGTTCCTCCAGAACCCGGGTTCCATCAGCGAGCATTGGCGCAGGATCTTCGAGTCGGGACTCGTGGCCGAGTCCGGACTGCTGGGTGCGCCGGCCGTCGCCGAAAATGGTGCCGCTAGCGTGACACAATTGCGCGCGGCAATGGCCGCGGCGGCGCTCTTCGACGCACACCGCCTGAACGGCCACTGGGCAGCGCACCTCGACCCGCTCGGCACACCGCCGCCCGGGCACCCGATGCTCGAGCCGTCCTTCTACGAAACCAGCCTGGAAGAGCTGGCCTCCATGCCGTCCTCGCTCCTCGAAGTCGAGCGGGGCGGTGAGACCCTGGCCGACGTGCTCCAGTGGATACGCAGGACGTACAGCGGCCCGATTGGCTACGAATTCGAGCATCTGGAAGACCCGCGCAGACGCGAATGGGTGCGTGCGCGGGTCGAATCGTGGGAGTACAGGCAGCCGCTGTCGTCGGAAGACCAGCGGCGTTTGCTTACCCGGCTCAGCGAAGTCGAAGCTTTTGAGCAGTTCCTCCACCGCTCGTATCTCGGTCAGAAGCGCTTCTCCGTCGAGGGCACCGACATGCTGGTGCCGATGCTGGACGCGGCCATCGAGGCCGCGGCTGCCGACGGCGCCGAACGGGTGGTCCTGGGGATGGCGCATCGCGGCCGGCTCAACGTCCTGACCCACGTGCTCGGCCGGCCTTACGAGGCGATCATTTCGGAGTTCGAGGGGCGCCACGCCGGCTATGGCACGACCGGTGACGTCAAATACCACCTCGGCGCCACGGGTTCGTACACGACGATCTCCGGAAAGACGCTCGCGGTGGAACTGGTGCCCAACCCGAGTCACCTCGAGTTCGTGAATCCGGTGGTCGAAGGTGTGGCCCGGGCACGCCAGACGCGAGTCGACGGGCGCACGACGGTGCGCGATCCGCAGTCCACCCTTCCGATCCTGATCCACGGGGACGCGGCGTTCGCCGGCCAGGGCGTGGTCTCTGAGACGCTCAACTTCGCGCTCCTCGAGGGCTATTCGACCGGGGGCACGCTGCACATCATCGTGAACAACCAGGTCGGCTTCACGACCGATCCGGTGGC
>DATMSC010000310.1:0-10324 GCA_035565595.1 Longimicrobiales bacterium
ACCGCGGCGCGCGTTCCGGTGCGGATTTGGCCAGCTACCACCCGCTCCGCTCCCGCAATCGCGTGACGTGCGCCAGGTGATGCCTCCCGTGCCAGGCGTACAACTGGAGTGCGTGCTCCAGCGAGACGACCCCGCTGTCCGGGTGGTGGAACGCGCGCGCCCAGGCACCGGTGTCTAGAGACCTCAGGACGTGCGTCCACCGGCGGTGGGTCGCCTCGAGCAGCAGCAGCGACCCTTCGATGTCTTCACCACGCCCATCGGGGAGCTCCGCCCACGCGGCCTCGTCGTACGGCTTGATCGTCGGCTGGTCCTCGGTCAGCGCGAGCTTGAAGCGGATGTATGCGTTGACGTGGCTGTCCGGCACGTGGTGGATCACCTGCCGCACCGTCCAGCCGCCAGGGCGGTACGGCGTGTCGAGCTGCTCACGCGTCAGCGGCGCCGCGACCCGGCGGAAGTCGCCCGGCAGCGCCGCGATGTCTTCGATCAAGCCATCGATCTCCTCGCGGGAGAGACCCTGCCGCGGCCGGAAGCGCCCGATGGGATAGCGTAGCGTCTCCAGATCGTCGTCGACGAGCATTGCGTCCTCAGAAGAGGCGGTTGTCAGCAACGGATCCGTTACCCGAGCTCCTGGGCGAGCCCGATGATGATGTCCTCGGGGCCGCGGATGTAGCAGAGCCGGTACGCGTCTTCGTATTGGGCCACCTCGCCGACGACCTTCGCTCCGTGCGGAGCAAGTCGGGCGAGGGTGTCATCCAGGTCGTCGACGGCGAACATGACCCGGAGATAGCCGAATGCGTTCACCGGGGCGCCGCGATGGTCGGCGATGACCGGAGGATTGAGGAACCGGGACAGCTCGAGCCGGCTGTGACCGTCGGGCGTGCGTAGCATGGCGATCTCCACGCGCATGTCGCGCAAGCCCGTAACGGCGTCCGCCCAGGGTCCCTCGACGTACGCCCGCCCTTCGAGCTCGAGCCCCAGCTCGGTGAAGAAGGCGATGGTGGCATCCATGTCCTCCACCACGATGCCCACGTTGTCCATTCGCTTGACGGCCATGAAATCTCCTCGGAATACGACGGGGTCATCGGGGCGGCACCGCGCACGGCGGCTCGCCTCCATGGGAGCGCCTGCCGGGACTGCGAGGTGGCGATCCTGATCCTACCGGGTCGACGGTCGTTCTGGCAAACCGGTGGCGGGTCAGCGCGGCGGCCGTCCGGCCATCCGCCGGATGCGGAGCATGCTCGTGTCGCCCATGCGGAATTCGAATGGCACGGGCACGATCTCAACCTCGGCGAAGCGGCTCAGCTCAGCGACGCACGGGTCCAGGTGGACCGAACGAACGCCGGCCATGTCGAGAAGCGGATAGACGCGCACTTCCCTGCCGACCCGCAGCAGCTCCTGGAGCGCCGCCAGGTGCGCGCCGAGATCCAGCTCGTCGCTGTAGAGGAAGAGGTAGTGCGAGCAGAGCACCATGTCGAATGAATCGGCGCGGAACGGGAGCGACGGCAGCGCGGCGGCCACGTACCGGGCGGCCGGCGAGGGCGATTGCAGGTCGTCGAGGAACAGCCGCAGCGCCTCCCCCCGACCCTCGACGACGGCTTCCGGGCTGCCGTACCGGTCCCAGCGAAACCGGGCGTGGGCCTGGCGCATCCCCGCGAGCATGCTGATCGCCGTCGAGTCGAAGGCGCCCGCGATATCATCGGCGGACAGCGCGTAGATGGGGTCGGCGGCGACGACGGAGTGACCTCGGCTGCCCCATTCGGCGGCGAACGACGCGGGACCGCCGGCACAATCGAGAATGCGGCTGTTCAATGGAGCGTCGTGCAGTGCGAAGAATGCTTCGTACTCGTCGGCGCGACGCCCCCACGGCCTGATCTCACCCCCGAGGTCGAAATCGCGGGTCATGGTTCAGCGCTGCGGACCATGCAGCGCGCGGCGGCCGGCTTCCCTGGTCATTGACCCGTGGCCGGTGCGTGCGACGTCGAACGCTCCTGTTCCGCTCGCTCGAAGTGCTCGCGGAGCAGCGCGTTGACGCGTTTCGCGTCGCGAATGACGACGCCGTGGCTGTGGTTCGGGAACTCGACGTACCGTGCGCCCGGGATGGCGGCGGCGAGGCGCCGGCCACTGTCGGGAAAGGCGATGGGGTCGTGGGTGGCGCTTGCGACCAGACATGGGATCCCGGCCAGTTCCGAGAGCCGGGCACCGGGGTCGTACGCCCTGAGCGCCGCGAGCTGCTTCATGGCCACGGGAGGGCGCCTGGCGAGGTCGTATCCGAAGATCGGCTCCAGTTCCTCGGCCAACCTGTCTCGCTCCGACAGAGGGAGATCGCCCGGCGCGAGCACCAGCTCGAGGAAGGCTCGCCGCCGGGATCGCACGCTGCCGAACGTGGTCCGGAGCCCGACCCAGAGCATCCGGGGCGTGAGCCGCGTCGCGTCCTTCCCCACCGCGAACGTACACAGGAGCGACAGGCTGCGAACCCGCTGCCGCGCGATCAGCGCACACTCCACAGCGGTCGATCCGCCCATGGAATGCCCAACGAGACGGGCCGACTCGATCCCCGCCGCGTCCATGACCCGCAACGCATCCTCGGCCATGCGCCGGATCGAAAGTTGCCCCACGAGCGGCTGGCTCCCGCCCACGCCCGCGTTGTCGAAATACACGCACGTGTGCGTCGCGCTCAGCTCGTCGACCTGCGGCTTCCACCCGGCGCCGTGTAAACCGATACCCTGGATGAACAGGATCGGCGGCCCGGAGCCGACGACTGTATACGCGATGCGGCTGGTCCCGTTTTCGACGAATGATGTTGCCACGTGCATCTCCTTGCGCTCCGCGGCTCACCGAGCGCCACGGTTCAGTGCATAGAGGCGAACGTATTCGACCCTCAGCGGGTCGCGCCCGACGCCGAGGACGTCCTCCCCGATCTCGACGATGTCCAGACCCGCCGGTATTGCGACACTCCCGAGGGTACTCCATCGCCGTTGATCATACAATGCTCGCAGGAGGTTTATTTTCCGTCTCCCCGTGCTATGTCAGCCGGGAGCTATTGGGCGTGGCGCCGCGCGCCCGGCTCACGGCGCCGTCGGTTCCGCACCCGTTTCAGCGAGCCGCGCGAGCAACTTCCTGCCGCGGCTCTTCATCGCGGGCGTACCGCACTGCGTCAGGTCGCGGATGCGGTCGACGATGGGCGGGCGGAGCTCCTCGTCGACCGCCGCAATGTCGGCCAGCGCCTGCATCGCGAAAGTCCTGACAATGCTGCTCGAGTCTTCGAGATACGAGTTCAGAATATTCACCGCGCGTCGGCGCTCGCGCGAGTCGAGGTCGAGGCGCGGCAGCATCTGGGCGAAATGCCAGCGGAGCTCCTTTTCCCGCGACTCGCTGGCCAGCTGCATCACCTGCCGCTTGAAAGGCTCGAGATATTCCGGATGGATCGCGGTGATCTTCTCGATCGCATCCGCGCATCGCATGCGGACGAGCGGGTCCTCATGGGCGAGGCCGTCGAACAGGGTGCCGAAGAGGCCCGGGTCGTGAGACACCCGGCGGATGACTTCCAGAACGCCCTGAATGGAGCGGCGGTCGCCGCCTCGCAGGGTGTCGAGGAGGTTGTCGGAGACGTCGCTCATGGGACTCTCCCCGGACGGCGTGGCCCGTGCGCGTATCGTCAGACCGCGGCGCCCGACCGATTCGATCACGGCGGAAGATATGGAGTGGGCTCGCAATCGGAAATCGCCTGCTCCGAATGCGCGTCCATGATCTTTCGCCGGATGGCATTGAAGAAAACAGGAGGGCTGGACGAGCGTGCCGCAGCGGTCCGTCGGATCGAATCCGGTGGTGCTGAAATCGGCGTTCAGTTTCAGGCTCAGAACCCGATTGCTGGTTGCGACGCGGCGGCATCGGCGGCTCCGCGCCGCCGCATGCGTCACCACGGGCGTAGAGTCCGCCTCGGATTGCTGCGCGCCATGCGTCGGACTACGTTTCCGACGATCTTGCGACAAGAACGTAAATCGAGCTCTATCGTGATTGTCGGGACGCGGCGTTCAACGCACTGGATGAGGATGGGCCAGCGTGCAGCCCGCGCGATCCTGGCCCCGGCGCTGCTGGCCGGCGCATGCACTGGGCATCGCGGCGTCCCCGCCGACCACGTGATTCCGGAGGTCGCCGTGACGGCGCCGGTGCAGCTGACCGTCGGCCACCTGCCGGCGCCGGTCGACGTCTCGACCGCGCACGCACCTCTGCTGAGCTGGCAGGTTGCAGCGCGGACCCAGAGTGCCTATCAGGTGCAGGTGGCCACGGTACAGGCGGGGTTCTCCGGCCCGGACGTCTGGGATTCCGGGAAGGTGAGCTCGTCGATCAACACCAGCGTGCCGTATGGTGGCCCGGCGCTGGCGGAGGCACAGAGATACGTCTGGCGAGTCCGCATCTGGGACGGTGACGACAACCCGTCGCACTGGTCGGAGATCCATCAGTTCGGCACCGCGCCTGGCCAGCAGTGGGGCGATTCGAGGCCCATCTGGGCTGGCGACGATTCGGATCCGGACGGCGGTTCGGATTGGGCATTTCTGCGCGGCGAGGTGACGCTCCAGCCGAAACCCGTTGCCTGGGCCACCGTCTTCGCAACGGGCTCCTCCACCATGCCGTCGCGACAATTCGTCTACAAGCTCTGGGTAAACGGAGCCTTCGTCGGCCTTGGCCCCACGCACCCGATCGCCGATGAAACGCGCTTCGATGGATTCGACGTGACGGCAATGCTGCGCCCCGGCGAAACCAATGCCCTCGGCGCGATTGCGTATACCACGGCGGATCGGCGGTTCCAGGCGTACCTGGTCATCGAATACGCGGACGGCAGCCGCCAGACGTTCGGTACCGGTCCGCACTGGAAAGCGCTCGACGGGAGTCACGTCTATCCCCCGGCTGGAAGCATCGGCACCGCCTACTATTCTGCGCCCAAGGAGAATCTCCAGGCGGCTGTCTTTCCCGACGGTTTCCACCAGGCTGGCTTCGACGACTCCGCGTGGACGCCGGCGCAGGTGAAGGCACCATTCACGAAGCTCCAGCCGACACCCACGGACAAGGTCCGGCAGGAGCTCAGGTATCCGGTACTGGTCGAGGAAAAGGCGCCCGGCCACTACTTCGTCGACTATGGCCGAACGTGGGTGGGTGGATTGAGCCTCGATATCACCGGTACGGAGGGCCAGGTGCTGGACATCCGTTTCGGCGAGACCCTGTCGGACTCGATGACCGTCCGCTTCGCCATGGCAACGGGCAACCACTACCAGGACATCTGGACGCTGCGCGCCGGTCGGCAACGCCTGGAAACCTGGGGTATGCGCGTGTTTCGATACGTCGAGGTCATTGGTGCGCCGCCCGGGCTCGGCATTCAGGACTTTCCGGCGCTCGCCCAGGTGTACCCGTTCGATTCCACGATCGCCGTGTTCGAATCGTCCGACCCGGTGCTCAATCAGGTGTGGCAACTCTCGCGAAACACGATCGAGGCTACCAACCACAACCGGTACGTCGATTCATGGACCCGGGAGCGGGATTCGTACGAGGGCGATTCCTATATCCAGTCCCTGGCCAACCACTTCCTGTCCGCGGATCCGACGCTCGGGAGCTATGCGCTCGAACGCCACCTGAGCGTGCGTACGTGGCCCACGGAGTGGCCGATGTACGTCATTCTGGGCTTCCACGACGGCTACTGGCAGACCGGCGATGCGCAGGCGCTGGCGCGCAACTACGAGGCATTGAAAGCCCGGCTCCCCAACCAGTGGCTGGAGGCGAGCTCAGGTCTGATCCGGAAGGACGACGGATCGAACGGCAGAGGCAGTTGCACCGATTGCGATCTGGTCGACTGGCCCGGCGCGGAAAGGGACGGTTACGTGTTCCTGCCGTACAACACCGTGGTCAATGCGCTCGCGTATCGCAGCTATGCGAATATGGCCGCCATTGCGGAAGCGCTGGGCAAGCATGACGAGGCGGCAACCTTCGCGGCCACAGCAGCACGAATCCGCGACGCGATGAACGCCAGGCTGTTCGACGAGGTCACTGGAGCTTACCGCGACGGGTTGCACGGCGATGGCACCCCTGCGGATCATTTCGCGATCCACGCGACAGTCTTCGCTACCGCGTTCGGAGTCGCTGACGCATACCGGTCCGCGCGCGCCGCCGAGTACATCCGGATGCGGGGAATAACGTGCAGCGTATTCTGCGCGGCCTTCCTGATTGCGGCGCTCTACGACGCCGATCGAGCCGATGTGGCGCACGCGCTACTCACCGGCACAGGTCTGCGAAGCTGGGTGAACATGCTCCGGGCAGGGGCCGGAGCCACCATGGAGGCCTGGGATATCTCTCTCAAGGGGAACCTCTCGTACTCCCATCCATGGTCCGCGTCTCCGGCGTACAACATCCCCCGGGGCATGTTCGGGATCAACCCGACCACCCCGGGTTATGCCACTTTCGACGTCCGGCCGCGGCCGCACCCGGTCGAGTGGGCGTACGTCACGGTGCCAACCCTCAGGGGCACCATTGGCGCCGCGTTCCACACGCTCGAAGGGCGAACCGACGTCGCCGTTTCCGTGCCTGGCAATACCACCGCGCGGGTCTACGTCCCCGCCACGGCCGAGGCGGACGGCGTCGTTTACGTGAACGGCGTCGCGACAACAGCGACGTACGAGGGTGGCGCACTTCGCGTGGACAACATACCCGCGGGCTGCCACGTCATCAGCGTCGATCCGAATGTCTCGCCCCTCGGGAGCTCGCCACTGACCAGGATCTGCGGGCGGTAGCGCCGGCACCTCGCCGGAACGAACCGCGCGGAGCCAATGGCCATGGTGCGTGTGCTGAGCACTACGGCCGCTCGATCATGAGTACCACCATGTAGTTGACCCCGAGCTCGTCCGTGTCTACCGCGCAGATGGCGTCGCGAGTGACGAGCCAGCTCCGTAGTCTCGGCAAGTCCACGTCCGTGTCGATCTCGCCGAGATAGCGACCGTCGGCGTCGAAGACGTCGAACGCCATTTCGGGTTCGCCGCCTTTTCGCATGACCCGGAGCGCGTCGCCATCGAGCGATGGGTAAACCGCCTCGAACGGGGGATACGATTCGGGGATGCAAACGGACATCATCCACCTCCGGTGGCCTCGCCGGGCGCGAGGACTTACGCCCACGGGATCCACGGGGATCGACATGAACACGGCGACACGGGATGGCAGCCATTTTCGCAGCCATCCCGGTTCCCTGAGATCACCTTCTCTTGATTGGCGATCAGAGTACGGAGATTTCGGGAAACGGCAACGGGAGCGGGTGCCAGCGGCGGACCGGTCGACTTCCGACGGCGCTGCTCTGAGCACGACGGGATTCGATGGCGCTAGACCGTTGGGCGATCGAGCGGAATCTCACGCAGCGGATCGCCGCCGTCGATGAACAGGCGTCCGCCAGGCACGAGAGCGTTGCAAATTCTCCGGATCGCGTCCTCCGTACGGCGAGGATGCCGACCATCGAGAACACCGACGCGGACCGCGAACGCCAGGTCGAATGGAGCCTCGCCGGGGAGCAGCTCGAAGTCTTCGATGGCGACGCAGCGGACGCTCATGACGCCGCTCGCGATCGCCGCCGCCGATGCTGCTTCCGTGATGCGGATGGCCCGGCTCGATCGGTCAATGGCCAGAATGTGCCCATCCGGCCCGATCCGGCGGGCGACAGCCCGCGCCGCGGCGCCCGGCCCGCAACCGATTTCGAGCACTCGCGTCCCGGGGCGGAGCGGGAGCGCGTCGACCATCGCGGACAGCCGCGGGGAGAGGCGGGTGGGGCTTGTCATGGCTCTGAACCGATCACTTCGTCCTCGTGACGGACTCACAGCGTCCCTCTGGGCATATCGTTTCCGTCCGCGCGGGCAGGTGCCGCATCAGGCGCGGCGCCCCGACCGCCGGCCAGGGGCGGCGGCGGGTGGCTCGCCCGCTCCTACCGCCCGGTCGAGCCGGGCATCCACGGCTCGAGGTCGGCGAGTGTGAACAGTGGCCGCAGCTCGACGCCGATGGCACCGAGCGCTTCGGCACCTCCACCCGCGCGGTCGACCACACAGAGCGCGGTTTCGATCACGGCGCCGTACTCCCTGAGCGCCTGTACGGACTCCACGACCTGGCCGCCGGAAGTGACGACGTCCTCGACGACGAGTACCCGCCGCCCGGTCACCTCCGGTCCTTCGGCGAGCTTCGCCGTGCCGTATTCCTTCGCCTTCTTCCGGACGAAGACGACCGGGATCCCCGTGGCAAGACTGAGTGCGGTGGCGAGAGGGACGCCGCCCAGCTCCAGCCCGCCGAGGAGCTCGGTCCCGGCGGGCACGAGGCCTCGGAGCGCGGACGTGATCCGGCTCAGCAGGCGCGGATCGGACTCGAAGCGGTACTTGTCGAAATAGAAGCTGGATCGCCGACCGGAGCGGAGGAGAAAATCGCCCTCCAGGTACGCCGCCTGACACACGTCCCGGGCCAACGACGCCATGGAGTCACCCGCCTCTTCCCCGATCCCGCCAGCTCCCTGAGCAGTAGCCTCAACCTCGCCGTTCCGATCGATCACGCACACCTCGCATACGCAGACATGAAATCGTTCACCCGTCGTTCGTCGACGGTCTCGTACCAGCGCCCGTCCTTCTTGAGCGCGGAACCAACTATGAAACCATCTGCCAGTGGCCAGTATTCGGGCAGGTTCCCGGCTGTGATCCCGGAACCGATATACAGCGGGAGCCGGCTGTGCCGTCGCACGTCCTCGATGTCGGATACGTCCGGCGACACGCCCGTCGTGCTCCCGGTGACGATGACCGCGTCCGCACGCATGAACTCGGCGGCGGCAGCGGTCTCGCCAATGCCCACGTCCGCGGTGAGGGCGTGGGCCGAGTGCTTCTTCTTCACGTCCGCCCACACGGCTATCGCGTCGGCGCCGATCTGGCGGCGGAACCGCAACAGCGACGCTGCGGACGATTCGATGATCCCCTCGTCGGCCACGTGGGCGTAGACGAAACCCTCGACGCGGACGAAGTCGAGCCCCGCGGCGAGGGCGACGGCGAGGGCCTCGTGATTGGCTCCCGCGAGGATCTGCACTCCGCACGGCAGACCGGACTCGGCCTTCACCGCCCGACAGACCACGGCCATCGCCGCGGTGATCTCCGGGCCCACCTGCCCTTTGAGGTACGGAACATCGTGCATGTTCTCGACGATGATCCCGTGTACCCCGGCGTCGCGGTAGATGCGGCACTCCGCTACCGCGTTCCGCTCGAGCTCGCGCACGCTGAGGCGGCCGGCGGCCGTGCCGGGCAACGCACCGACGTGCACCATGCCGACGATGGGCCTGGCGGCTGAGAACGCCACGCGGATGGCGGATACCGTGGACTCTGTCACGCCGTCACGGTAATGGCGAGGGCGCGGGAAGTCCAGAAGGCGAGGCAGGGGCGGTTTTCCGTCCGGGATGACGTGCGGGCCCGCAACTCGTCGTCCCCGCGGAAGCGGGGACCCCTGCGAGGGCGCGATGTTGGACATCGTCGCGAAGACATCGGGGTTCCCGCGTGCGCGGGAATGACGGATCGAGTCTTCGTCGTCCCCGCGGAAGCGGGGACCCCTGCGAGGGCGCGATGTTGGGCATTGTCGCGAAGACATCGGGATTCAAATCGAAACGACTGCACCACAATGTGCGCGCCCTGCAGACGCCGCGGCCCGCGCCGCCCCCTCTCTCAGGCGCGGCACGGGCCTCGAGCACTGCGTTTCAACCGGCCGTCGAACGGCGGGACGGCTCAGGCTTATTCGTCACTTCGTGACCACGTACCAGTTGTTCTGAATGTCGTGGGCGAGACGGTGCGTGACGACGGAGCGGAAGCCGGCCTGCTGCAGATATTCCCGGGTCTTCTCCTCACCCCACATCGCCCCGAGACCCTCACCGCCCTGCGCCAGCGACACGGTCATGCAATGAAAACACGAGATCGTGTAGAGGAACGTCCCGATCGGGTGCTCGACGTCCTCGTGCACGTGGCTCGTCCCGCTGATGTCCTGCATCAGGTAGACGCCATCCGGCCTGAGCGCCCGGTGGATGCCCTTCAGCACGTTGAGCGGTCTGGCCTGGTCGTGGACCGCGTCGAAAGTCGTGATGAAATCAAAGGTTTCGGGCTCGGCGGTCTGGTCGAAGTCGCTCAGGTCGGCTGCGACGAAGTCGACGTTGTCGAGCCCAGCCCGCGCTGCCTCCCCCCGCGCGTACTCGATGGCCTCCTGCGAGAGGTCCATCCCCACGAACTGGCTGCGCGGATAGAGCGCCGCGAGCCTGTTCAGGATGCGTCCCCGCCCGCATCCCACGTCG